>JBAUTA010000212.1:0-3259 GCA_049581985.1 Kovacikia sp. | reverse complement strand
GGACAAATCCTGGACTATGACTATGCCGTGATTGCGACGGGACCAGAACTGGCGCTGGATGCACTGCCGGGACTTGGACCAGAAGGCGGCTATACTCAATCAATTTGTAATCCGCACCATGCTGTATTAGCAGGGGAAGCTTGGGAGAAATTTTTAGAAAATCCGGGGCCAATTGTGGTGGGTGCCGCGCCAGGGGCAAGCTGTTTTGGCCCTGCCTATGAGTTTGCCTTGTTGATCCATCACGTTTTGAAACAGAAGGGACTGCGTGCTCAAGTTCCCATCACCTTCATTACTTCCGAACCCTACGCCGGACACTTGGGTATTGGCGGCATGGCAGATTCCCGTTGGCTGATGCGTAAGTTTATGGCGAGTCGGGAAATTGAGCTGATGGAAAACACAGCCATTGCTCGGTTTGAGCCCGATGCGGTTCACCTTGCTGATGGGCGTACCATTCCGGCGAAGTTTGTGATGGTTTTGCCGCCCTTTCGGGGGCCACGTTTTTTACGCGAAGCACTAGGTTTGACCGATGCCAAGGGGTTTGTGCCCGTATTGCCCACCTATCGTCACCCTGACTTTGAGTCCATTTATTCTGTGGGGGTGGTTACGCAGCTTAAGGCGGTAGAACAAACCCCTATCCCGACGGGTGCGCCCAAAGTGGGGCTGATGACGGAAGAAATGGCGCTTTCTGTGGCTCATAATATTGCGCTGGAGTTGGGGGTCATTTCTGGCGCTCAGCTCAAGCCCACGCTACAGGCCGTTTGCTTTGCGGATTTTGGCGATACGGGCGCGTTATTTTTAGCCGATCCATTGCTGCCCGATGCAGACGGACATCGCCACCGCGCCTTGACCTTTCACGGACTCTGGGTGTCTTGGATGAAGTTAGGGTTCGAGAAATATTTTCTATTGAAAATGCGGATGGGCTGGACGATTCCTTGGTTTGAACGTTGGGGATTTCGGGCAATTGGGTTGCCTTTGGTAGAGATGGTTGAGCCAGAGGCCAGTCTGGATCTTTCCCCTCCCATAGCCTGACCCAAGGGTCTGCCGAGTTTTTCTGTAGGTTCGATGCCGATGTATGGAAATTGTGATCAGTCCAGCGGAATTAGAAGCCCTTGCCAACCGATTTAAGGCGCTGGCAGAACCCACGCGGCTCCATATCCTTGCGGCAATCTGTGACCAGGAACGCAATGTGCAGGACATCTGCGATCGCACGGGTTTCCATCAGGCCAATGTCTCGAAGCATTTGCGGTTAATGAAGGAGGCTGGGGTGTTGGCGTGCCGTCGAGAAGGGTCATGGCGCTATTACCGCGTGATTGATACCGAATTGCTGGCGCTCTGTCCCCATCTTTATCCTGCGGTCAAGCCATTCAATCCATCCATTTAGAGAGAGAAATCATGATGGGATGTCGTGTTCGCAAATTTTTGTCCTGGCTGTTGATACTGGGGGCGATCGCCTTAAGCATCGCGCTGGGGTTAGGTCTATTCAATCCGCCAAGTGCTGCCGCTGCAATCCGTCAGCTTGAAGAAGCACCAGGGCAGATGGTCTATCAATCTAGAGCCACCCTCAAGGATCAGCATGGGAGTGGCTGGCAGGCGATCGCCTTCAAACGAGTGCGACCGGACGGTCAAACCAGTATTGAGCTAAGGCTGGTGGGATTTCCAGGCGTAGCGGTCTTGGATCGTTCCCAGCCGCTGACCTTAACGAATTCCTTAGGCAAAATCCTGACGGCTCCGGATGCGTCTAGCGCCATCTTTGGGGAGGCCAAGCCGCCTGAACCGAATGTGGGGCAGTACGACCTATTGCCCTTGCTGTCTCAGCTCCAGGCCGAGGTTCCCTTGCAGTTAACGCTGCGGATTGTGGACACCGAACCCATTACCCTTTCTGTTTCGCCCTCGCTGCTTCAGGAATGGCAAATCCTTGCCCAGGATTCCTAGGTTCGAGCGCATTTTTAACTTCTCACACATTTGGAGTACAAACAATGGCAGAGATATTTTCTCCTGAATGGATGCAGGCTTTTGGTGAGCGATGGAACGCCGAACCAGAGTTGGCAGAAGCCCTCGCTAAAATTCACTTCAATTCTGTGATTGGCTATGGCTTTGAAGATGCACCGGATCCCATTGGTGTCCTTGCAATCGTAGACGGGCGAGTCACCTCGGCAGGCGCTTATAACGGTCAGCTACTGAACTGGGATTTACGAGCCGATCACCAGCATTGGCAGACCTGGATTACCAAAGGGCTGAACATGATGGGGCTGAGCATGGCCTATATGACTCGTAAGCTGCAATTTCGGGTGGGGGACTATACCGCCATGATTAAAGACCCTCGCATGGCAGCTCCTTTTATCAAATCCTTTGCTGCCATGAGCAAGGTTTAAATCGCCCCAAAGTAACGCATTAAACGTGAGAGAAGAATCCATGACCTCTAAATCGACTGCTAAACCCGTGACAAACCCTATCTTACTGACCCCAACTCAGTTCAAGGCTCGCCAGAAGGAATTTTTGGTAATTGACGTGCGGGGCTGGCTGGAATACTGGATGGCGCATATTCCAGGTGCAAAACGGCTCAGCCGTGATCGCATTCTCAAAACGGTTCCCAAAGATCAGGAGATCGCCCTGACTTGTCTGTCGGGTCATCGCAGTGCGATGGCGGCGCAGTGGCTCGTCGGGCAGGGGTATGAAAACGTCCACAACCTGAAAGGGGGTCTGTTGGGCTGGCAGAGTGCAGGGTACGCCGTCCATCGGGGCAACCGTCCCTAATTCCACTGCAATTCAATACGCAAATATTTTGCGCTGTAAAGGATAAGGTCAATGACACACAGCACCGCAGATCAACTCCCGAATCCAGATTTGGATCAATCTCCAGAATTCCCAGAATCCCTAAAAAAGTCCTCATCTGCTTTGCCGAAGTTGTCGCGAAAGAACTGGGGGCTATTGCTGGGCGGGGTGCTGGTTCTTGCCGGAGGCGCTTGGGGAGCCGTGCAGTTAACCCGTGCCCCTCAAACCTCGGAAGAAACCACCCTTCCGGCGATCTCCGTTAATACCCTCACGATTGACCCACAGTCGAACGCCAGTTCCCTAGAGCTTTCCGGCACGATTCGACCCTTAGAGCAGGCGGTTCTTTCGACCAGAGTGACGGGGCGGATTATGCAGTTGTCCCTAGAAGCAGGCGATCGCGTCCAAAAGGGTCAGGTCGTCGCCAGAATTGACGTGGTGGATATTGCCGCCCAAGCCAATCAGGCGCGGTCTGGGGTAATTCAAGCGC
>JBAUTA010000211.1:0-7539 GCA_049581985.1 Kovacikia sp. | reverse complement strand
GTTCACAAGATCTTAAAAATCAACCTCCTATGCGCTGGAATCCGGGAAACGGTTTTGGATCCCCTCGGACTGCTCGAAACCCTCTCTGTCAGAAAAGACTATCCTGGGATTTCTGATGGTTTAGCTTCCCCTGCCCCTGCTGCTGATTGATGACGCCTTCTTGATCTCACCTACCGACTGATCAAATCATTAAATAGTTACGATGGAATATTGCCATCAGCCTCTCAGAGTACTTAATATCAAAGTACTTAATTCGGTGAATAAGCCAGGTAACCCAATTCTGGCTAGTGATCTGTCAAGACTGTTTTGATAGGTGAAAAACCTTAAAGGTCTTAGCGGATATCGATACCCCCTTAGGTCACGCTGATGTCCTGGTTATACAGAAACTTCTTCCATTTCATGTTGCTAGTTGCTTTGGGGGTAGGGCTGAGCGGATTTGGCTATCTGCTTGAGGGCATTCTACCTCCGCCAGCCGTCGCCCAGTTGGTGCCATCGGGTCAGTTGGTAGAACAGGGATTGCGGAGCTATCAAACAGGTAAATTTCCTGAGGCGATCGCCCTTTGGGAACAAGCACTGCCGCAAGCCACCCGTTCCCAAGATCGGGCAATTATTCACACCAATTTGGGACAGGCATACCGCCAGGTGGGCAAGTTCGATCAAGCGATCGCCCAGTGGGAACAGGCAATTCAACTTTACCAATCTGATCGCACGGCTACCAGCCAAAAAACGCTGGCGCAGGTATTGACCGAGCAGGCCCAGGGGTACAGCGACTTAGGACAACATAAGTCTGCGATCGAACGCTTAAACACAGCGATCAAACTGGCAAAGCAAAACCAGGACCCTCTGACTGAAACCGCTGCCCAGGGTGCATTGGGAAATGCTTACTGGTCCCTAGGCACCTACGATGATGCGCTTGCCGCCCAGGAAAAAAGCCTCACCCTTGCCTGTAAACTGAGTCATTCTGCTTACATCACTACCGCCCTGAATAATCTTGGCAATGTGTTTGCCAGTCGCTCAGAGCGGTATCAGTTTCAGTCTGCCGCCGCCAATTTAGAAGGTGATAGCCCCAGCGCAGAAAAGCTGACCAATCAGGCAAACCGGGATATTCGCATTGCCCTGTCAGCCTATCAACGCAGTGTCGAAGTCAGCCGATTGATCGGAGGGTTGGCTGAAGCCAGAGCATTACTTAACCTGAATCACCTGCTAGAGAAGGTTCCCGTTGAGTCTGCTGCTCCCATGCCAAATCTAGTTTGCGAAACCTTAAATCTTCCAGCCCTCCTCACTGCCCCTGGGGCAACCCTACCCCCTCCCGCCGCAAAGGCCGCCCCCCATCAGGCATCCATTAACCGCAACCGCACCCAAATTCTGGCCTTGCTAGAAGCCGCTCCTGATTCCCAAGAAAAGGCCTATGGCTTAATCAACCTGGCGAACAGTTTGTTAAAGGATAAAGGCATCAGGAACAAGGATGAAGCTAAGACTGTATCCCCGGTTCTGAATCCGTCATCCTTACTGGAAAAAGCCCTCACTGCCGCCAGAAACATCGGCAATGGGCGGGCTGAGTCCTTTGCCCTGGGCACCTGGGGAGAAGTTTATGAGTCCAGTCAAAACTATGACCAGGCAATGACCCTGACCCGACAGGCTCAGTTTGTGGCCCAGCAAGCCGGGGCAGCTGATAGTCTTTACCGCTGGCAGTGGCAAATCGGACGGATTTTAAAGGCAACGGGCAACCTCAATCAGGCGATCGCGGCTTACCAGCAGGCGATCGCCACGCTGCAAAGCATCCGCAGCGATATCATTGTGACTAACAAAGATTTGCAATTTGACTTCCGTGATTCAGTAGAGCCAGTTTATCGCCAGTTGATTGGGCTATTGCTCAGCAGTGAAGATGCAGAACAAACCAGGCAGAAGGCAGGGAGCGAAAAACAGAAGGCAAAAGTATCCACGCAAGCTGCTTTAACCCAAAATTCAACCCTCAACCCTCAACCCTCAACCTCTACCCAACCCGCTTCCCCCTCCAACATCAGCAAAGTTCTGGATATTCTGGAACTATTGAAACTGGCAGAGTTGCAGAATTTCTTTGGTGATGACTGTGTTCAGGTTGCCAGAGATACTGCGTCGGCGGAACTGTCTCTGGCTAAGGACAGGAGCAGCAAGGAGCCGACCTATGGCTTGGTGGATTCCAAGGCAGCAGTCATTTACACCGTTGTGCTAGAAGACAGCAGCTACCTGATTCTGCGGTTACCAGACGGAAGCCTGAAAAAGTACGCGATTCTTGTCAACGCTGGGGCTCCAGAAGCACCCACCAGCCCATCTGCGGCTAACCCCCTGGTGGCGATCGGCAGTGAGCAGTTGCAGGTCAAAATTGATCAGTTGCGGCTCCTGCTGGAGAAGCGATCGACCGATGAGTATTTGACCGCAGCTCAGGAAATCTATGACGCGCTGATTCGCCCCATAGAGGCTGATCTGAAGACCACCAACCCGGAAACGCTGGTCTTTATCAACGACGGCGTATTGCGAAAAGTCCCGATGGCAGCGCTGCACGATGGCAGGCAGTTCTTGATTGAGAAATATCCGATCGCCACAACTCCCAGCCTCAGCCTCACCACCCGCCGTCCTTTTCAGCGCAGTAATACCAAAGCCCTGATTCTGGGACTGACCTTAGAACAAGCCCCCTTTGCGGCCCTGCCGAACGTCGGAGCAGAAGTGAATGGGGTACAAAAAATCCTGGGTGGAACGGAACTGGTGGACCAGGCATTTACCCTGGAGGGGATGCAGCGACGATTGGAAAAATCCAATTATCCGATTATTCACATGGCAACACACGGTAAGTTTGGTGCAGATGCCGCCAGTACCTTCCTGCTGGCCTATCGCGATCGGATTACAATCAATCAATTGGATGAAGTGTTACGGACAGGTGACAATCGCCAACCCGTCGAGCTTCTGACCTTAAGTGCCTGTCAAACCGCAGCGGGAGATAATCGTGCTGCCCTGGGAATTGCCGGAATCGCAGTGCGGGCCGGGGTAAAAAGTGCCCTGGCAACGCTCTGGTTTATCAACGACCAGGCAACGGTGCCTTTGATCGAGGAATTCTACACCCATCTATTGCAACCTGATACGACTAAAGCTGAGGCGTTACGCCAGGCACAGCTAAAGATGATTGGCGATCGAGCGTATAACCACCCGGCAGTCTGGTCACCCTTCATCCTAATTGGCAACTGGCTTTAAGAAGCTATAGGCCAGACGGGATAGCAGTCTGGAGAGGGATTGGGAGGGGGGCTGATTTGCCCCCTATCCCCTTGCAGGTAAGGATTTGACAGTAAAGCTTGCTCTTGCAAGTTGCTTCTGCGTTACCCATAGGGAGTATTTTTCGTTTTGTCCAGGGAATTCAATTGCCTTTTGTGTATCTCTAAATTAAGACCGTTGGTCGTGTGTTTTTAATTAAGGTGAGCATAATGGATCTTGAACAACTGGCTTTGACTGGTGCTACAACCCTCCTTACCTATCTTCAGTACGATCGCTTGGAAAATGAAGTTCTCGCTGCAACCGCTATCGCTGGAACCCTGTGTGAATTATTAAACCAACTTGAGTCGGCCTATCCCAACGTCACCAATGACTACGGCTGGAAAAAAGTTGCCCCTGCGGATAGGGGGATAGCCCATGCAAACGATGATGCCCGCCCGATTGATGCCGATCGTTACACCGATTTTGATTTGACCAGCTTAAGCTAGAAGGAGAGGTCAGATAATGGACTTTAAGCTTTAGACGATTTCAACTTTCTGGAACAAAGCTCTCACACCAATTTTTAAAGTGGTGATTGCAGATAGGAGTGTGGAGGCGAAGCCCCCTCCACCTCCAAAATCATCTTTAGTTTAATTGCTCCCAGATACTTATAAGCTTTATTTAATTCTCCAGACCTGAGTCCCGAGCTTTTAGTCCCGAGTCTGCCAGATTCACTTTCAAACAAATTGAGGTAGAGATGGAAATTGGCGTTCCGAAGGAAATAAAGGACCAGGAATATCGAGTTGGACTCAGCCCTACCAGTGTCAGAAGCTTGACAGAGCAGGGGCACTCTGTGTTTGTGGAAACCCAGGCGGGCGCGGGTGCGGGCTTTACGGATGCTGACTATACCCAGGCCGGTGCCCAAATTGGTTCAACCCCCAAAGATGCCTGGGATCGGGAACTGGTGGTCAAGGTCAAGGAACCTTTAGCAGCAGAGTATCCCTTTTTGCAAAAGGGACAACTGCTGTTTACCTATTTGCATTTGGCGGCAGGACGTTCTTTGACAGAGAACCTGTTAGACAGTGGGGCAACGGCGATCGCCTACGAAACCGTTGAACTCCCTGACAAACGGTTACCACTGCTGGCTCCCATGAGCATTATTGCGGGACGGTTATCTGTGCAGTTTGGTGCCCAATACCTGGAACGTCAGCAGGGAGGCCGTGGTGTTCTGCTGGGCGGTGTTCCTGGAGTCAAACCCGGCAATGTCGTCATTCTCGGTGGCGGCGTGGTTGGCACTGAAGCTGCCCGGATTGCAGTGGGTATGGGTGCCAGGGTGCAAATTCTAGATGTCAATGTCGATCGACTCTCCTACCTGGAAACAATCTTTGGGTCACGGGTCGAGTTACTTTATAGCAGCACCCTTCAGATTGAAACCGTGGTTCCCGATGCGGATCTGCTCATCGGTGCGGTGCTGGTTCCAGGACGAAGACCACCTGTCCTTGTTTCCCAGGATTTGGTGAAACAAATGCGTCCTGGCTCTGTAATCGTAGATGTTGCCGTAGACCAGGGGGGCTGCATCGAAACCGTCAAGCCTACCTCCCACAGTCATCCCACCTACATTGAGACGGGTGTGGTTCATTACGGAGTGCCCAATATGCCGGGAGCCGTTCCCTGGACAGCAACTCAAGCACTTAATAACAGCACTTTACCCTACGTTTTGAAACTGGCAAATTATGGGTTAGCTGCGCTAGATAGAGATTCTGCCTTAGCAAAGGGTCTGAATGTGCAAAGCAACCATCTGATTCATCCCGCCGTACAGGAAATGTTTCCCGATCTAGTCGGGTAATTTAACGCGGGTAGCTGTCGCCAGTTTGATGATTATACCCATCCCCCAGACCCTTTCGGGGGGTGGGAGGGAGTTAGGATCCCACAATGCGGGGGACAATGGATTCTCTGTGACGTTGTGCCCCTCTCCCAGAGCGGGAGAGGGATTTAAGCCGAGGGCAAATTGTGGTGAAGTCAGGATATAAATACCCCTATAAGCCGTAGCGATACAACCCTATGTCGCAGCAATCTCAGCGGTGAGATCAGTACAGTAAGTTTCATAAACACCATCCAGAAATTGCCAGAGGGCATCGGCTGCCTGCTGGGCAACGTGGATTGCCTCTGCCTCTTTCTCAGGTGTGTTGGCATATTGCTCAATTAGCTTCAGTTCGGCTTCCGTGTGCCACACATCTGCCGCCTGGTGAACCGAGAAAAATTGGTACTCCTCTGGATTATTCATTCCGTAAAACTGCTTCAGACCGTCAATCTTGACGGCTGCAATTTCAGGAATTTGCGATTCATACATCACTAACGCTGCCAGTCCGGCATAGAAAGGAGAATTGATGCAGAGGCTGCGGAAGGTTCCTACCAGATTATTAGTGGTAGGCAGGGAAGCTGTCTCAGTCAGTTCAGCCTCCGTCGCGCCCAGAGCTGTCGCAAACCGCTTCCACAATGCTGGGTGGTTGTGCTCGCCCCGCTCTTCTTCAATCAGGTTCTCCAGGATTTCCTGGCGGACTGAAATTGCCCCATCCATAGCGGGCGTGTTGAAATGCACACCGCTGACATAGGTCGGAAACGCCAGCACATTTTGAAAGTACTGAATTGCATAGTGTTTGAGATGCTCACGGGTGAGTTTTCCTTCTGTCCAGGCAATATAGAAGGGGTGTTTGAGCAAATGCTTTTGGTCAGCGATCGCCGTCAATTTTTCACGAATTGCCATATAGTCTCCACAAGTGGGTAAAGCACAGAAAAAATTTCAGAATATCCTGAGGTCGATCTCAACTCCGTTGGAAAGTTCTGAAACCCTTTCAGAATAGGATAAAAGCTGTCTAAGAGTGTACCAAATCTTGCTCTGACTCTACAGTAATTTGCAAATGCAAGCAATTTTGGATGGCACAGGGCAGAAGGTATAGCCGTAGCCATACTGGTTAGGACAGGGTGCAGGGGTGGAACCCCTGGCTGGGGGCAACGCTCCCACTCCCCCCTGAATCCTCTGTCCTAATTAAACTGGCGGCAGCTATAGAAAGCATGCCTCAGTTCCCCTATTTCTCTGCCAGGATGACCTGGAGGCTAGCGCCTGCGTAAAGTGTCTGCTTAATTGACTTAAAGCCCACTTCATTTAGCTTCTGTGGCAGATCGGTTTTAATTAAGTCCCAGGCCGTATGGGTTTCAAATAGTAGCAGAAACAGGGAAACCCCCACCCAAAAAAGGGGATTGGTCGGCGCATGAAAATCAACCAGGGTGAAATAGCCACCGGGACGAAGGACTCGATACACTTCCTGGAGAATTTGCTGACGTTGTTCTAGCTCCATTTCATGGAGGGCAACGCTGGTATGCACCACATCGAACTGATTGTCCGGAAAGGGCATTTTTTCGGCAAATGCTTCTACATAATCCGCCTGCGGAACATTCTGCCGCGCCCGTTTGAGGGCAAGAGGAGAGGCATCCAGACCAGTGACGTGCTGCGATCGCCCGACCAAAACCTGGGTCGCCTGCCCACTGCCACAGCACAGATCCAGTACCTTCGTTTCTGGCTCAATCTTCAGTCCCTGGAGCGCCAGTTGGCGAAATCGCCCTTCCCCTCCCACACTCAATGCCGCCAGCCAGGAAACGCTGTCGTACAACCATTGGTATTGATAGCTCCAGTCTCGAAGAATCGTTGACATATAAACCCGACAACAAAAGTTTGGTACTTGCAGGTACGGTTCGACTGCACTCAACCTACCCCTGCCCCAGTGCTGAGCCGAGTCGAAGCACGATTACCATTGTAACCACACGCATTGCCCGCTTAATAGGGAGAAAGAATCAGCGATGAGCGAGGAGTGGTTCTATGGGGACAAGGGTAGAGACGTTCCCGGAGCCTTCAATTGATTGCGACTCAAGGCCGCTTCCACAGCCTGCTGTTGATCTCGATGGGTGATCCACTGGTGATAGGTGCGCGTATGAACGGACACCGAGTGCCCCATCATACGGGCGGCAACTGTGTCGGGTAAGCCAAAATGAATGGTGCGGACTGCCCAGGCATGGCGCAGATCATAGGGAGAAAAGGGAATTCCATAGCGGCGAAACTGGGAGGTAACACGCTGACCAATGCGTTGCAGCGTGGTCTTGGCTAAATCCCGTTCAATCCCTGGCAAGTTGATTTCATAAAGCTTAAATTGCTCAACCCACTCCGGGAAAAAGGGCCAGACCTCATGGGTGCCAGTTTTTGTGGTAGCCAGAACTTGAATGGTTGCTTTGCGATCGCCCCCCCCCAGGCTGGAATAGTTGCAGAAG
>JBAUTA010000210.1:0-2953 GCA_049581985.1 Kovacikia sp. | reverse complement strand
GCCGATCCGGGTCAGGGTTTTATCGATCGCATGATTTCCCTGGTTGAAGGCGCAGAACGAACTAAAACCCCCAACGAAATCGCCCTTACGGTGCTACTGGCAGTTCTCACCCAGGTTTTCCTGATTGTGGTGGCAACGGTTCCTTCCCTGGCAGACTATATTGCCAACTTTATCAGCGGTGCGTTGGGTGAAAATGCCGGAAATAGTTTGAGATCGGGAGCTAGCATTGCCATTATGATCTCGCTACTGGTTGCCCTGATTCCCACCACGATCGGCGGATTGCTGAGCGCGATCGGGATTGCGGGGATGGATCGGGTTGCCCAGTTTAACGTGATTGCCACCTCCGGTCGAGCGGTGGAAGCCTGTGGAGACATTAACACCCTGGTACTGGATAAAACTGGCACGATCACCCTGGGAAATCGACTGGCAGATGAGTTCATTCCGGTCAATGGTCATACCACTCAAGAGGTTGCCCAGGTGGCTCTGGCTGCCAGCGTGTTCGATGAAACGCCAGAAGGAAAGTCGATCATTCGCCTGGCGGAAAAATATCAGACAGATGTGAACTTCAGCCTCAACGACGCAGAAGGCGTTGAGTTCTCTGCCAGAACGCGCATGAGCGGTACCAACTTACCCGGTGGAAAAGAGGTCCGAAAGGGAGCAGTTGATGCCATTAAGGGCTTTGTCCGCTCTCGCAGTGGCTCGGTTCCAGATACTCTGGACGAAGCCTACGAGCGAGTTTCCAGGCTTGGTGGCACTCCTTTAGCGGTTTGTCAGAACGGGGATATCTATGGGGTCATTTACCTGAAGGATATTGTCAAACCCGGTCTGAAAGAACGGTTTGATCAGCTCCGTCGCATGGGTGTTAGAACGGTCATGCTAACTGGGGACAACCGCATCACCGCTTCTGTGATTGCGAAAGAGGCAGGCGTGGATGATTTCATTGCGGAAGCGACCCCTGAAGACAAAATTGACGTGATTCGCTCTGAGCAAGCCCAGGGGAAATTGGTTGCAATGACCGGAGATGGAACCAATGATGCTCCCGCCCTGGCCCAGGCAAACGTCGGACTGGCAATGAATTCTGGCACTCAGGCCGCGAAGGAAGCCGCCAATATGGTGGATCTGGATTCTGACCCAACCAAGTTGATTGACCTGGTGACGATCGGTAAACAACTTCTGATTACCCGTGGCGCGCTGACGACCTTTTCTATCGCCAACGACATTGCCAAATATTTCGCCATCATTCCCACCATCTTTGCCACGGCTGGAATTGGCGCGCTCAACATTATGGGGCTAAAGAGTGCAGAATCTGCGATCGTCTCTGCCCTGATTTACAATGCCCTGATCATTCTGGTACTCATCCCCTTAGCGTTGAAAGGCGTCCAGTTCCGTCCCCTAACCGCCGATCAACTGCTGCAACGCAACATCCTGATCTATGGCATTGGCGGGATTATTACCCCCTTTATCGCCATCAAACTGATCGATCTGGTGCTCCTCCTTTCCTAGGGTTGCAACCACTCAATTTTGCAACAGGGGAGTTGGGGTAAAGCCCCAAGAAGGGGTGGAATCCCTTCACCCCTTTCAAAACTTTATTTTTGTTGTACTAGTTTTCCCTATCCTCCTACCCCCACCCTCCACCCTATGAAGATATCTATCCAATTCCTCGAAGAGGCTGCCGAATTTGTGTCTGAATGGCGCAGACATCAAGTCCCGTTTTACCTGTTTCTGGGGCTGTGTTTCAGCCTGATTCTGGCCCCTGCCGTTTTCGCTGCCACAGGTGGAGACTTTTCCCGCACTCAGGCTTACTGGCTGGGTGCCTTAGGTCTGGTCACTGTCGCCCTTTCGATCTATCTCTTTTTCGTCATGTTTGTGCCAGAAAGGTTTTAGGTACATAGAGAAATTCACCCCCAGCCAGGGGTTCCCCCTGCACCCCATTGCCATCTGTCGTGGTTGCTCTTTAAATTGGTATCCCTATGAGTTTCCCCCGCGAAGTTTCCAGAGCCATTCGTTCCACCCTCATCCTCTGGGTGGTGACTGCGATCGCCTATCCCCTTGTGATGATTGGGTTTGGGCAAGTTGTCTTTCCCTATCAGGCAAATGGGAGCCTGCTGAAAAATGCCCAGGGGCAGGTGGTTGGCTCGGCATTAATCGGTCAACCCTTTACCTCCGATCGCTACTTCAATAGCCGCCCCAGTACCACTAACTACAGCACCGCTGATCCTAAAAAGGATGAGGCAGGGGTGCTGAAAACGGGCGTTTCCGGTGCTAGCAACCTGGCACCCAGCAATCCCGCCCTATTAGACCGGATTAAGGGCAAATCTGACCCGGACCCCAGTAAGGCGATCGCTGGTGACCTGCCCAGACTGCAAAAAGCAGGCATTAACCCTACGGCTGACCTGCTGTATACCTCTGGTTCCAGCCTGGACCCCCACATTAGCCTTGCAGCCGCCAAAGCCCAGATCGATCGGGTTGCGAAAACCCGCAAACTCGATTCCCACCAACTTGAAAGCCTGATCAAACAAAATACGGATGGTCGCTTCCTGGGTATCTTTGGCGAACCTGGTGTTAACGTCCTCAAGTTGAACCTGGCCCTGGATGCCTTACAGTCCAGCCATTAAGCCCATCCATTAAATGCCCATCTTCTGCCTCTCCCCCCCTCCCCCTCTCCCCCCATGACCCCAGCCTCAGCACCCTCAGAAAATTCCTATATCCGTCCCAGCCGTCGCGGTAAGCACAAAATTTTCATTGGCATGGCTCCTGGCGTTGGCAAAACCTACAAAATGCTCGAAGAAGGTCATTGTTTGCGACAGCAGGGGATGGATGTCGTAGTTGGGTTGTTGGAAACGCATAATCGCCAGGAGACGTTGCAAAAAGCGATCGGTCTGGAAGTGATTCCCCGCAAGAACGTGACCTGCTGTGGAATCACGCTGACTGAGATGGATACCGATGCGATCAT
>JBAUTA010000209.1:0-4039 GCA_049581985.1 Kovacikia sp. | reverse complement strand
ATTTGGCTTGAGTATTCGGAAGATCCAGCAACAGTCCCAGAACCTATGTTGCCTCTCTTTACCCTGTGGGGCAATAATAAGTTGGATAGGCAGATACAGGTGCAAAACACATTGGAAGTTCTAGACTACCTCTATCAAAAAATGCAGCGCCCTATCCTGAATCAATTATTAGAACATGCTGCTTTTAACTGGATGCTCCATAATGCATTGGCACTTCAGAATATAATAGATATGGATATGTATCTGAGGTTAGCTCACAGGGTTTTTGAAAAAGAATCTGGGAAATATTGGATGATTCGCTCGGCAGGGGAGCTGACAGACTATAAAGTTCAAAAATGGGAAGATATTTATCCATTTGTTTATGATGATTTGGTTCAATCTCTGACCTTTGTAGATTGGGCAAGAGAATTCGAAAGATTGGAAAGTGGAAAAGAACAAAATCAGTGACTCTTATGAATCAACTCCCCCCCCGCCCCCTCGCGCCGAGGGGGAGCGAGAAGAACAGGGAGAGGCGCAGATGCAGGCACTAAAAGAGTACAGATTAAGCAATAAACATCAGGGAGCGCACCTTGCCAAATTTTCCAAGAGTGCTCAAATTCGTGCCTCAGTGGTCTCTACCGTGTCAAGTGATTGTTGAATCAAGAGTTCCACGGCGTGACGTAGTTTTTGGCTGTTGGAACCGGGGAGGGCGTCAAACTTTTGTTTGAGGCTGAGGGGTAGTCGGGTAGCGATGGCGAAAGTGGGTTCACCTTCAATGCAAGGAGGAGCAAGAAGAACGCCTTGACGGTTGCCTTTGGTGAAATTGGGATTGCCCCTTTTTGGCTTTGGTGACTGCTTAGGCATCGAAGAACTCACTTTAACTTGTTCTCATGATAGTCGGTGAACAGACAAAAAAGTTTGATAATATGTTGACAATAGTCAGTAAACAGACTATTATAGGCAGTATAAGGAGATGAAAAACATCCCTTGAAAGGTAAAAGACTGGCCCCGCCATGGTAAGCAGACCAGTCTCATCAACCCCGATAGGAGTTAAGTACATGGTAAATCAAAGTGCACTTGCCGAAGAGATAGAGTCCATCATCGAGATGGTACCTGCTTTCAGTCCAGAATTTCATGCCCTGATAGAGTTACGAGCGAAGTTAGTGTGAATTCCGGAAACTATGGCAGCAGAATCGGAAGATGGGGTTTTTTGCATATCCCCCGAAAAGGTATATTTCAGGATTTAGTCAACAATATTAGTGATAGGTATCTGAGATAATTCCAGCATAATTGTGTCAATATCGATGTTTTTTTGGGATCCCTGGAACTCAAACCGTCCGTGGAAATTGATATGTTGCCAAGCCAACGGCGAAACTTTTTTGAGTAATTCAACAGCTTGTTCATCGCCCAAGCTTTCTTTATACGACAGCAAGCTGGATAAGATTGATGCATTGAAGTAAAGAATACAATTTGTCACCAGTCGGCTGCATTCTTCCCAGAGTTGTTGCTCATATTCAGTCTTAAATCGCAGTTTACCGTAGTTAGCATGGGAGACAGCACGACGTAACTGATGGTACCCTTCTCCACGATTCAATGCCCGTTGAACATTGCGACGTAGAGGTGGGGAATCGATATAATAGAGCAGATATAAAGAGCGAATGATATTGTCATATTCCCAGAGTGCTCGTCGAGTTTTATTCTTACGGGCATAAGCACTAAGTTTTCCAACGATGATGCTTTGGGTCGTTGTTTTCAAAGCCAGTGAGACCAAGATTCGCTGAATGTTATCCCACTCCTCAATGATGAGCGTAGGATTGAGTTTGCGCACAGGTTTGAGTATCCAATCCTCATCATACTGACTCGGATGTTTGAACCCGTAGAGGACTTGACTGACCTTATCATAGATATCCCGATAGCGCGGTGCAAACTGGTAACCAAAGCAATGGAGGAGGGCAAAATTAACCTCATTGGTTCCGTGAGTATCGGTTGAATGGACTTTGGGCTGGATGTCGGAAGTGTTATTAAATAAAAGATCAAGCACGTAGTGGCTTTCATGCTCGTTGGCTCCAATAATTTGTGCATTGATGGGGACATGATTGGCAACAAGGGTATATGCAACAACGCCTTTTTTCAAACCGAAGTATTTGGATGAATGGCGTGCATTGAAGGTAGAAATTTTCGTTTCAAATTTCTGACCATCACTACTGGAGTGAAGCACTCCGTCAATGTCGTAATGTCTAAAAATAGACAAGCTCGAAATCGCATTGCTCACCCGATCGTTGGCGTTTTTAAGCGTTTCGATTCGGATAAAGTTATCAGACATCGTTGCCATAGCTTGATAGCTGATATCGGAGTTGTCCCCCATCCGACCTAAGCCCATGTTAGTCGCCCAGGCAATTAAGCTGGCGATCATTGTGATGTCATCTCTATCCTGCTTGGCGTAACGTCCTAAAACATGCTCGAAGGCTTCCAGAAAATGGCAATTTCGATTGACAAAATGGAGCACACTGCTGATATCGAGGGGTTGCAGTGTATCGAAAAAAGCATGGTTCACTGGCTCTGTGTCACGGGGATATTGAAGCGTCCAGCGGACATGCGATCCTCGCTTTTTGACCTCAAAGTGATGATTCTTGAAAGAGGCAATCCGCTGATTGACCTCTCGCAGGCGGTTTTCCAACCGCTCTTCCAGTTCTACCAGGTGTTCTTGGATAGGTTGATTGAGAATAACGAGACCCGTGTTGGCGATCAGTGTGTCTTTGTCTTGCCATTTTTGATCATCGACCAAGTCATCCTCAAAACTTCGAAAGCGCACACTATCTCGGCAAAAAATATCGCCCGCCTCAAGAGCATTTCGTAAGAGGCGATAGACCAAAAACTCATAGCGATCTGGCAAAAGACATTTTTGTCCGTTTGCATCATTTGCATACAGATATCGCTTGGCCGTATCTGGAATAAAAATGAGTGGAAATACCGCTAACGGAAATTGGCTGAGCGAGCGCCCCTTATGAAAGGCGTCTTTGAGAAATTGAATTGCTTCAGTCAGGGGCCGATGACCGGGGGACGCTGCCCAATTTACAGCTCGTAAAATTGGCCGCAAATGACGTTTAAACTGATGAGCCATTTCATCAATGTGCTCCCATTGGAAAGTGACTTCGTCAAATTTGGCTTCAGTGGTGATAAGTTCTGCGACTGAGTCAATTTTCTGGCGCTCGAGAATGTCAAATGCTCTGGCTCGGACTTCAAGAAAGAGAGTCGTCTCGGGAATGCTTTCATCAGTGAAGAGCTTCAAGAGTTGCCCGACTTTACTCAGATTTTCATTGCCCTCCATTCGCTGATTATACACACGCTCCTTGGCCTTACTTTTTGCTTCATCTACGTAGTTTCTGACGCGATAAATCAACGTACTGAGCAAGTTATCATGGAGTCTCTGATAACGATGATAAACAAAGCAAAGAAGATAGAGATAGACAATCCATTCATCTAGCTGTTTCAGCCGAAAGATGGAATAATAGGTCACGAGCGAAGCATAATATTTGATGCTCTCACTTGAGATTTCTAGGCATGGTAGTAGCGTTTTTGTCCGTCCATATAAATCATGTATCTGTTTTCCACGCTCGATTTCTCGGGCAATCTCAAGCCTGCTAAAGTCCTTCGGCTCACGTTTTATGAAAGTGAATTCATACAAACCTTTTGAATCTTCTAACAGAGCCTTGAGGATATCGATCTCTGATGGTTCAAGAGAGCGGCGTAATGTATCAGCTAAACGACTCTGTTCAGAGGTCAGGGCCTTACCAACGATATCCTGCATCACACTATAGGCCGGAAACACAATTCGCTGAGCACCTAGGAAGTGAGTGAGTTCTCGAAAGATATAAATAGGCTTGCTATCCACTCTGGCTGCCTGCTGCGCTCTTGTCTCTAATTGCTGATGCTCTTGGGCACGGCAGTTTCGATAGTTGAACAGCTTCAAGATCAATCGCTGTTGTCGTAGACGAGTGACTTTCGTGATGTTGATGTTGGTGAAGTGAACGTTCGGAAAGTACTGATCCTGTATATAAAG
>JBAUTA010000208.1:0-1764 GCA_049581985.1 Kovacikia sp. | reverse complement strand
AACGAGTTAACTATACTGGTTTCAGCGGGAATTCTTCAGGTGTGAATACCAATAATTTTTCTCAAAGTGAATTGGTTGAGGTTGAAGCTCCTCCCGCATCGAAGAAGAAGCCTGCGGCTGCTCAAGCATGAGGCTAAGGTTAGAGTTACCGACGATCGCCCTACTAAATCAGCTCCAATTTTAAAATCCAGGGTAGAAGCGTGCTTGATTGCACCAGCTTCTACCCATTTTTATTCCGGGAATTCGAACACTCCCCACCCCTACCTCCCAGCTATAACCGTTATCCTAGTTTTGGATGTTCATACGTTCTTCCTGTGCCTGAACTGCCTGAAGTTGAAACAGTCCGCCGGGGCCTTAATCAGGTAACCCTGCATCAAAAGATTCAGGGAGGGGATGTGCTACTGAGTCGTACTATCGCTTCTCCTGCTACCGGGTTGGAATTTTTGTCAGGCATGGAGGGAACCTCGATCGCCCAGTGGCATCGGCGGGGAAAGTATTTGCTGGCAGAATTAGTCAGAACTCAAAACCCTCCCTCCCAACCCATCCCCCTGATTCCCCACCCCTCTCCTACCGGATGGCTAGGTGTCCACCTCCGCATGACGGGGCAACTCCTCTGGCTAAATCAATCTGAACCACTCCAAAAACATACGAGAGTTCGATTGTTTTTCGCCGGAAGACAGGAGTTGCGCTTTGTCGATCAGCGTACCTTTGGGCAAATGTGGTGGGTGCCCCCCGATCAACCGCCCGAATCGATCATAACGGGCTTGCAACAATTAGGGCCAGAACCTTTCTCGGAAGACTTTTCCCTGCTATATTTGATGGGACGATTAAAGCATCGCCATCGTCCGATCAAAAATGCCCTGCTTGACCAGGCGATCGTGGCAGGAATTGGCAACATTTACGCCGATGAGGCACTGTTTCTCAGCGGAATTCATCCCAATACGCTGTGTATTGACCTGAACCGCAAGCAGATCGATCGCCTGCGAACAAACATCCTTCTGGTGCTGCAAACTAGCATTGATGCAAAGGGAACGACCTTTAGCACTTTTCGTAATGTGGAAGGTGTAAATGGAAATTATGGCGGCGTTGCCTGGGTTTACGCCCGCGATGGGGAGCCGTGCCGGACCTGTGGTACGGTGATTGAGCGCATCCGGATGGCGGGGCGATCGGCACACTTTTGTCCCAGGTGCCAAAAGCGCAGGGGGAGAGTAAGGAATGCAGGATGAGGAATGAAGCGTAACCTGTCCCTAATCCTCGACTGCCGTTCCTCATTAATTCCCTGATTACAGTCACTTGCGGTCGGGTGAGCTATGCCCCACCCGACTAACCCTCTAGCTAGCAGCCTGTCGGAGTAATCGAAGTTCCCGTTACTAGTACAACAAAAATAAAGTTTTGAAAGGGGTGAAGGGGTGGAACCCCTGCTTGGGGGCTTCGCCCCCACTCCCCCATGTTGCAAAGCCTAGTGTTTGCAACACTAGGCTTTGCCTAGTAACGTAAAACTGGAGGCTCTGCCTCCATCTGACTAGAGACAGAGCCTCCGGACAGGCATTCCCAGGAGAATCCTGGGAGCCAGGAGAGTCTCCCCGACAGGCTGCTAGGGAAGCGTTTTGTTTTTATAGCCCTTTTCAAGGGTGTGAGGTACAGTGAGGGTGCTTCGCGCCCCACTGTGCCTCACATTTCTGTACTTCACCCAAGTGCAAACCGCTATATAAGGGGCTGGGCGTCATTAAACTGAAGATGTTAGTGGGGTGGAGGGGGTGAAAC
>JBAUTA010000207.1:0-1553 GCA_049581985.1 Kovacikia sp. | reverse complement strand
TCCTTGGATTTGCAGCCCAAAGACCTTGCGGCGCTGCCTCCTGCTATCTTTTAGACCATCGAACTCACGTCTGGCTGGGGGCGAAGCCCCCCCACCCCCATCTGCAACCTTCATTTTTTAAATTGGTATAAAAAGCAAACACCCAGACTTGAAACGCGAGTCTGGGTGTTTGCTTGGCAAGGGTTTGGGGGCCATTCCCATCAGGGTCGAAAGCTCAGGCTGTTGTCTATCCAGGACTGGCGTGGACACGTAGCTTAGCCAGGGGGAGGTAGCTGATCTGCTGCCCTGGACTCCATTGATTTGAAAATTGCGATGGCCTAACCTCAGGGCAATTCAACCGACGTGGGCTTCGCAATATGGGGCAATCCCCAGCCCAACTTTTCCCGCAGAACCCGGAAAAACTCGGGCGGCTTGAGTCGAATAAACCGAGCCGTATAGGGCGATCGCTGGATGTGTACCTGATCATCAGGCAGCACATAGCAACCTCCATTTCCATCTACAATCAGCACCAGACGGTTGGGATTGGCAGGAAAAATGACCACAGGTTCGGTGTCCGCAAACACTAGGGCACGGGATGCTAACGAATGGGGACAAATGGGAACCAGTTGTAAAACGGGCACCCCCGGTGTGACAACGGGACCTCCGGCAGACAAGGAGTAGGCCGTGGAACCCGTGGGAGTTGAGAGAATAATGCCATCTGCCGCAATATCAACCGCAGCATGTTGGCCAATTTCTACCTCAAAATGGCACATGCTGGTGAGCGGCTCTCGATGAAGCACCATCTCGTTCAAGCAAAGGGCTTCCCAGAGCATGGTCTGCTCACGAACCACCTGCACGGTCAACATGGCCCGTTCTTCGATCTCATACTGGTTGGTCACCAGGGCTTCGATCGCCTGGGGAAGCTGATTCAAAAAGGTTTCTGTGAGAAATCCCATGTGCCCTGTATTGACCGTTAATACAGGAATGCCGCAGGGAGCGACCTGCCGAAACGCAGACAGAACGGTGCCATCGCCTCCGAGGACAATGGCAAATGACATGTCGCTATCGAATCCCGGTGGATTGAGATTGTAAATCGGTGTATGGCAAACAGGGCGCTCTGGACTGGAGTAGCCCAAAATGCCACCGATTCCGGTTGCCATACAGACTTCCCAACCGCGATCGGTTAGCTTGTCTTTGAGTTCCTCAGCAGTGCGACAAGCAACGGGTTTTTCATCGTTGTAAATAATGCCAGCTTTAGGCACAGCAAATGTCCGACAGAGGGAGATGAACAAAGTAATAGGGACTATAGCATTTTGGGCAGTTTTGCTGAACCAATCCTTGGTAAAGGGACTATTCTCAGGCAAAAGGGGGAAAACTCTGCCCTATATCTTCATGTCGGTTTCATCTTTAAAATCTGGGATAGGTGCGTTTTTTCTTATCTTTTGCCTTGTCCTTCTCGTAATCAATTTCTTTAAGTTTCTTTAGAATTCGGCTGAAGTAATCTTGTAGGTAAGATTCTAGGGACGTTGTTTCCTTGGGGTTAAGGCCAAATGTGGTGTAGACCTCCTCCATGG
>JBAUTA010000206.1:0-2638 GCA_049581985.1 Kovacikia sp. | reverse complement strand
GGATTTTTATTCTTCAAGGTATCCAGGAAAGCTTGAGCATCCTTTTGGCTAATGAAAACACCTGCCACTGCTGGCCCCTTTTGACCTTGGGGAGGGGATGCAACCAGGGGTGCGCCTTGAGCATTCGCAATGGTGAATACGGGAACGGACCGTAACTTCTGTAGAATTTGATCTTGAGGTAGCGCAAGCACTCGTGTAGCACCCGCCAGAACCGTCCCCATCAGGACACTTCCAACTAGACCAACCGTTGTACTCCAGCGAATCAATGATTTCATGACTGCTCCTGGCATTGACACTTTAAAGGGTAAAGGGAAATTGAACTTAAACTTTTGGGGCACATTTTGGGGCACAAGGCGGCTAGTTTAGATAAATCAAGCCACACTGCGTACATTTGTCTAGCTAATTTTGCTTACTCATTCTGAGGCATTCTCCCCTATTTGTAAAATCATCGCAACGTTCAATTTCTCGCAAAAATCGATCGTTCCCAGGCAAAAAACGACGGTTTAGTCGCTAATTCGGGGTCTCCAGGAAGCTCTTAAAAATTAAGTTCTAAGAAAACCCGAATTAGTTCACCTGGCAGAGATAGCATCCTAGCAGATGAAATCCCGTTTTAACTTTAAAATGAGAATTTAACACAATCAGCCTTACAGGACGTTTTAAGGGCAGGATGTTTTAAGGGACATCCTGCTTGTAGCAAAACGTTCAGCTCCCCTCAATCCCCTTTCTTAAGGAGGGTCAGGGAAAGACTTGCAAACCTCTGTCTGGTCACAAATGATTTAGAACTGAATACCTGGACGATGCTGAATTAGAAGAGTTCCACCTTAAGACCTGTGATTTGGAACATCGAAAATGGTTAAACCAAAATGTTGGAAATCTTTCCGGAGGGGAGCTGTTTTGCTTTCGTGTCTGGCAATTTCTGCGTGTGGTCAATCGACCAATCATCCTGATCAGTTAAAGATTGGGACGCTCCTACCGATTACGGGCGATCTTGCCGCCTATGGTTCTTCAATGCAGCAAAGTGCACGATTACTGGTCGATCGCGTTAACGCCTGTGGAGGAGTTTTGGGGCAACCTGTGGAGCTGGTTGCTCAAGATGATCAGACCGAGCCAGCAGCGGGGGCAGCGGCCATGACCAGGTTGGCGGAAGTCGATCGGGTGGCAGGCGTGGTCGGCGCTGCTTCGAGTGCGGTATCCAGCGCGGCTGTCGAAATTGCGGTTCGCAACCAGGTTGTGATGATTTCTCCTGCTAGCACCAGTCCGGTGTTTAGCGATCGGGCCCGACGGGGAGATTTCAACGGCTTCTGGTTGCGCACAGCGCCGCCTGACACCTTTCAGGGAGAGGCGCTAGCCAAGTTGGCCAAGGCACGGGGATACCAGACTGTTGCGGTCCTGGTTATCAACAATGATTACGGCAATGGCCTGCTATCTTCTTTTATTCCCAACTTTGAAGCCCTGGGCGGGCGGGTGCCCAATAAGGCGAATCCTGCTCGCTATGCACCCGATAGTTCTACCTTTGACTCGGTGGTGAGTGCCGCCTTTAAGGAGGCTCCCGATGCGGTTCTGGTCGTGGCTTATCCCGATACGGGTAGCCTGATTCTCAAAACTGCCTACGAGCAGGGTTTTTTAGGAAAAAAAACAAAGGTACTGGCATCTGAGGGGATGAAGGAAGCCAAAATTGCTGAGCAGATTGGCAAGAATTCACAGGGAGAATACGTTGCCGCAGGCATGCTGGGCACGGCTACCAGTGCTGCCGGACCTGCCTTCAAAGATTTCCAGGCTTTATTTACAGTGCAGTACAAGCAGCAGCCAAAGGTGTATGACCCCCATACTTGGGATGCAACGACCCTGCTGGTATTAGCAGCCGAGGCGGCAAAATCTCCCACTTCTACTGCGATAAGAGACAAACTGCGAGAGGTCTCAAATCCACCGGGCGAGGTGGTAACCGATGTTTGTCAAGGCTTAGCGCTGATTCGGGCTGGTAAGAAGGTGAATTACCAGGGTGCCAGTGGCACGGTAGACCTCAACCCTCAAGGTGATGTGACAGGCACCTATGATATCTGGACGGTTGAACCGGATGGTAAGCTCAAAGTGATTGGCAAGATCGCCGCCAGCGGTCAGTAGAATCAATCCTTTACTGGCTCACCCATTCCCGCTATGGCTCAGGTAATCACTGTGGGCTGACTCATGCCTGTGTAGGTGCGGATTTGCGCGACTTCCTGGGCGATCGCGATCAGATCCGCCAATGCCGTTTGTGGGTCAAGCGGGTGCCTGGCAATATTAGGTTCATATCGCTCCAGATACAGCCGCAGGGTGGTGCCCTGGGTCCCTGTTCCAGAAAGACGGAAGACGATCCGGGAACCATCGCTAAACCCAATCCGAATGCCCTGATTGCGGCTCACATTGCCATCTACCGGATCTCTATAGCTAAAGTCGTCGCTGTAATCGACGTCATAGGCACCGAACTGTTTGCCTTTGAGGGTTGGTATCTGGTTGTAGAGGTGCTGCACCAATCGGTCAGCCCGCTCTGCTTCCACACCTTCGTAGTCATGGCGGGTATAGAAATTGCGTCCGTACATTTGCCAGTGCTCTTTTACAATTTGGGCGATCGGCTGTCGGCGTACTGCCAGAATATTTAACC
>JBAUTA010000205.1:0-4635 GCA_049581985.1 Kovacikia sp. | reverse complement strand
TCCGCAAGCCGATCGCCCAATTCTTCCTCTGCCGCCTTCCTCATACCTTCCTCATGATTCCCCATAAGTTACCCCATTTCAGCCTAAAAAACCTACGTTAAGTAAGTCAATTAGTACGCTGTACTAGGGGGGTGAAAGCCTTAACTGGAACGGAGAGGGGGGGATTCGAACCCCCGGTACCCTTGCGGGTACAACAGATTTCGAGTCTGCCGCATTCAACCACTCTGCCACCTCTCCAAAAGAGATTCACTCTTTGAGTTTTAACTTGTTACCTATCTTGGTAGCTGCCTTAAGTTTGTCTTTTGATAGCAACCAGGATAGCCAGTTAACCTTTGAGCATTCTTTTAGACTTTATCTAGGGTAGCACCTATCTTTACTGGGTTAGCATCAGATACAAACATTGCAAGGCTACGGCAACGTAATCTATCCCTCGCACCCGGACGGCTGGGAAACTCGGTATGCTTACCTTTCGGTAATGGAAGTCAGACCGGGCATGCAGGTCAGGCAAGGGCAGGAGAAGGCAAATTACCCTATCCGGTGGCTGTGTCAAAAGCTCAAGGTGAGTCGCAGTGGGTTTTACCGTCAGGTCAGTCACCCGCTCAGTGACTCTGCTCAGCACCCGACCGACGCGGGTTGAATTGTGCTTTGACTCCGCTCAGCACTCGACCAGTCGTGGGTTGAGCGGAGTCGAAATTCCTCCCCAAATGTCAGATCTTTTGTTGCCAGGCTAAGTTCACTGGGAGCGAGTGGAGGGGTTGATGGGTGGGTGCATTCGAAATGGTTAGTCAATTTACCCTGCACCAATCCAGGCTCCAGCCTCTAACCACCCAATCTAACCACCAAATAAGAGGGTTTTCATCGCTGGAATCGTCAAAAACGATGCAGCCGTGTTGATCAAAATGCACAGTGCTAATCGTTCTGAATTCAGCCCGACGCGATCGGCAATGACAAAGGTCAGCAACTGAGTTGGCATTGCCCCCTCTAAGGCAACCGCTTCTAAATAGGGCGATTGCACTCCAATCAAAGTTGCGATACTGAAAACCACTAAGGGCGAAATCAACAACTTGATCCCACTGGCTATGATCAGTGGAAACGGCTGGTAGATGAGGCGATAGCGCAAACCCATACCGAGGGACAACATCATTAACCCCGTTACTGTGTTGCCCAAAAGCTGAGTAGCTTGGAGCAAAAAAGTGGGCACTGGCAACCCACTGACTTTCCAGATGAGGGCGATCGCCACCGCCCACAGGGCTAGCAGACGAAGCATTTCCTGGCAGGCTTGCCACCCAATCTGGATACCGCCATCGGCATGCCGTAATGCATTGCTATTGTGGATCAGGGTGGCAACTTGTTGGCCTTTGTGCGGATGGATGGAGCCAAGGTTTTGAGCCAAATTTCCGCGACTCAAAAAGCCATGACAGCCGCCTCTTTAAGGGCCACCACGGGTGGGATGCCAGAAGAAGTGGCTCTGAAGTTGGGGGTCACTACCGCTGGGCAGGTGACTAATTTACAGGGAGGATTGCCGATTATTTTGGCCGGGCAAGTGGTGGGTGCTATCGGCATTGGCTCTGGGACCGGGGAACAAGATGTGATCGTCGCCCAGGCTGGAATTGATGCCTTGATGGCGGCGATCGCTCAGACCCCTGTGGCTGAATCCTGAGTGGATAATGAAAAGGCTAGATTACAGACAGGATAAGCTCCATAGCTCGCTTACGGTAGCCGTATCCTCTAAAAACATTGGGATGTAAAGCTGCCGTGTAAGCCATAGGGGATGTGGTGCTTCAGATGCAACCGAGCAACGGGTCCCCGATCCAGATCCTGAGCATCCAGGATGACAATATCAGAGCGCTCATGAGCCGCATCAAAGACTACCGCCAGAAGCCATCCGTCATCCTGGGCTCCAGATTCAGTTGGGGCAGAGGTTGGACTGTTTGTGCCACTCCGGGGGACGAAGATCGGCTCACTCATGTAGCCGTGTGGTGCGGCACTCCAAAGCTGACGGGAGCCTGTTTCCAGGTCAAGCTTCAGAATTGCCTGAAGGGGGGCATTTCCCTGGGGGGCATGGGCTGCTCCCAGATAGAGATAGCGATAGAAGTGCCCAACATCCGCGGGATGGATGGTGGGAAATTCACAGCAGCGACTTTCCAACCGTTCCCGTTCTACCGTCTGGTTTTCCAAATTTAACCGGAACCGCCAAAGTTGCCCCGGTTGCAGGGCAGCAAAATCTGTCTGAAGAAAATCCGATCCCGGTTCTACCGCAGGTAACGACTCGTAGCAGATGGAATCAATCACCACCTCATTTCCCTGTTCAAAGGCATTGACATGGTGGAAAACGAAACCGGACAGAACTTCAAAGGCTACAGGTTTAGGGATCAAGGATTCATCTTTTATCCCTGAACCTGTGGCCTTTCTTGGGATCAAGACTACTCGCGTTGGTCGCTCTGGATGGAATTTAATGCACTCGGCAGCTCCCCGCAGACCCAGAATATATGGTAACGGGTTAAAGCTGACCGGATTCTGGAAAAAGATGCTGTAGTTGGGAGTGATCACAAAATCGTGGATGAAGGCAAAACCGGGAATAATGTGGGAATATTGCCGGAGCAGCTTACCTGAGGGATTGAACTCGTAAAGGGTGATAGTAGAAGATAATCCTGGTTTGATGGAAAAATTGACAAGGCAAGGATCACCAGCATCCTGGACAGAGGCTGGATCAATCCGGGGATGGGCGGCAAAGGGAGATCCGGGTTTCAGTAAGCCATCCAGATAATCGGGTCCCAAGGTTTCTAACGTGGCAGGATCAAGGCGGTAGGGTTCGGCAGCTTCCCACAGAGCCAGCAGCTTTCCACCCCAATAGACAATATTTGTATTTGCAATTTTCTTTAGTTGCAGATCAAACGCATTTGCTAGCCAGCCACCAGGTTTTTGGGTGCCGAAGGTGCCGCGATAAAGGATACGTCCAGCTTCCTGTTCTGCTACAAAGCCTTCGGTACGAACAAAGCGGTTGCGGAAGTGGGCACGTCCATTTTGGAAGGCGATCGCACACACCAGCCCATCTCCGTCAAACGGGTGATGGATTCGTTGGCCATTCACGTCCATTAAACCGGGACCATTGCGGAACAAGGTTCCATGCAGGTCAGACGGAATCCCTCCTTCTATATCCTCAATCCAGTAATCGTATTCTTCCTTTAAGGACGAGTACCCTTTTTGCCACTCATCCTGATAGTAGGACAGTTGCAAGGATTCGGAGGTTGGTTCAGGAATTTGGAACGTCGTCATGGATAGTAGGAATAGGGATGGGGTGTCAGGGGTGGGGAAGTTTCAATTTTCAGTCCTCCGCTCCAGCTCAAAATTCCCTTCGGATTGAACCAGGCTGCCCAGGGAGGTCCGCCGCCGGAGAAAGCAAAACCGAGACTCTCAACTCTTACTCCACTCTTAATTGTCACCAACGGAGTCCGATCGTCCTGAGGAAACTAATTCAGTGACCAGACTTGGCAGAAAGGGTTGCTCCAGATGTTTGGATGCGGAGGGATCCAGATCAAGGGCAATGGGGACAGGCTGGAGGGAGGGTTGGGGGAATGTATCGGGCATCTCTTCGCCTTCAGCAGGCAACCAGCCAAGCAGCGGCAAAGGCAGAAGCGTGCTGAGGTTTGTGATTACCACCAGCAGGGCAAGATTCGTGAAGTCGCGTTCGGTAATCCCCATCCAGTGCATCAGAGCGGCTCCCGACTCGTAGGAGAGTAACCCCGCCAGGTTCACGACGGACATGAGCAGAGCAAACAAGGTTGCTTCCACACCGGGGGGGCAGAGTCGGGCTGCCAGCACCAGAATAGGCATATAGGCAATTTGTCCCATCACCGTTAGAACCAGGCTGTCGCCCATGCTGAACCAGCGATCGTCAATCCCCAAAGCACGGTTGGCATGGGTAACCAGCAGCAGCGTAGACAGACCCAGGATGGCAGAAATAACCGTAGACCAGCCAAAAATTACGCGAAACGGAACCGTCTTGAGAAACCTTTGGAATAGCCAGATCCCCATCAGAGAGGCGAGACTGGTAACTAAGCGCACCCGTCCCAAAAACTCCGGATCAAACCCTAACTCGTTAGTGGTAAAGAAGAAAAAAGCTGATTCTGCCGTTGGGGTTGATTGCCAAAGAAACAGAAACACAGTTGGCATCCAGATCGATTTCTGACTAATTGCCAACTTAAGCAGCCCAAGCTGCTGCCGCACAACTGGCCAGTTGGTAGGCTCTGTCGTGCGGGGTTCGGCGATCAGCCAGGCCACTGTCGAGACAATGAGCGGGAAGGTGGCCGTAATGGCAAAAACTGTCTGGGTATTAAAGTGTTGCAGCAGAAAACCACTGAAATAAGCAGTCAGGATTCCTCCAACGGCTGAGGCACCCCAGCAAAGCGATTGCAGGGACCCAGCATCGCCAACCGATTCCTTCCTTGCCCGCTCGACGACAAGCGAATCGACAATTACATCGCTAAAGGCAACGGAAAGGGAACTCAGGGCGATCGCGACCATGGCTGCCCAGGCAGAATGCACGACAGTTGCCATTGCGGCCCAGGATAAAACGCCCAGAAATCCTGAAAGGATTAGATAGGGACGTCGCCGATAGCCCAGGATTGGCAACCC
>JBAUTA010000204.1:0-2105 GCA_049581985.1 Kovacikia sp. | reverse complement strand
CTAGTAGAGTGCTCATAACCCAGCAGGTTGACCATGACTGCCGCAACACAGTGCATTGTCGGAGTGCCTAATGACAGGCCAGAGACGGCTCTCAGGTGTTGTTCAAACTGGGATGTGGCGCAAGCATCTAGGGTAAAGTGGCCGGAATTATGGACACGAGGGGCAATTTCATTCACCAGAACCTTACCCTCCCTTGTAAGGAATAGCTCAATCCCAAAAACTCCGACCGCTTGCAGGCTGTTAAGCAGGGTGTGGGCGATCGCTTCTACCTGCTCTATGACCGCTTGATGGATCTTCGCGGGTGCCAACACCTGATGGCAAACCTGTTTCTCCTGCTGCGTTTCCACAATGGGATAGACGACAACCTCGCCATTCACAGAACGGGCGGCGATCGCGGCGAGTTCCCGCTCAAACGGAATAAATTCCTCCAGCAAAAGCGGCACCTTTTTCAGCCGTTCCACCGTAGCTTGCAGTTCTGCCCAGTCTTTAAGAATAAAGGTTCCCTGTCCGTCATAGCCGTGGCGGCGAGTTTTGAGCACAGTGGGGGATGGGGGGAATGCCAATAAATTCTCTGTCAAAGACAGCTTTTTAGACAGCGTTTCCTGGGATTCAAATAGGTTGGATAAAGCCGTCCTTCCCTGTTCCCCATCCCAACCATTGGAACTGTCCAGGGCAGAAAATTTTGGAGTAGGTAACCCCAAATCTTTGAGATAGCAACGCTGGTGGTATTTATCTAACAATGGAGCTAACGCCCGCGTACTGGGACGAAAGCAAACACCCTCGGCTTCCAACCGAGAGAGCGCTTCTAAATCAACAAACTCATTTTCAAAGGTGATGACATCACATAGCGCAGCGAGTTTCGCCGTCGCAGAGGCATCGTCTACAGGCGCAAAAATTGTCTCAGCCGCGATCATCACCGCTGGGTCGGTTTGTGCAGGTGTTTGCACTACTAGCTCGATGCCCAATCTCTTAGCTGCCTCCGCCATCATCGCGGCAAGCTGCCCTCCCCCAATCACCCCAACTCGTTTAATCATCGCTATTTACCCCATGCCCCCATCATCTCATCACCGGCACCCCAACGATTCCCGCGTTTCTACTCCAGTTTGGGAATTCACGCCCGCTGCTATTTGGCATAGCTCTTTTACTTGAGCCCCATCGAGCATGGCGTCCGTAAAATCGGCACCTGCAATCTTCACATCTTCAAAGGTCGATCGCAACAAGATCGTGTTTACCAGAATGGCATCGCTCAAATCTGCGCGCACAAATTTGACCTGATCCATCATGGCCTGGGTCAGATCTGCCCTGTGCAGAATGGTCTCAGTCATCGTTGACGCACTGAGAACAGATCCCTGTAAATTGGCGTTGGAAAAATTTGCCCGATTGAGATTGGCATTGGAAAATTCGGCAATCCTTAGGGTTTGCCCAGAGAAGTCCTGACCCGCAAGCTCTGCGTTGCTATAGGACGGCGGCGGCGCATACTGTTTGGTGTAGGGTAATCCCGACGGAACGACTGCTTGAGCCGGAAGCGACCAGCAAAAAAGTAAAAGCGAAGCTAACAAAGCAAGCAGGCGACAAAACAATACAGGAGAACGCATAAGGGGAGAACGCATAAGGATCTACCTCTCCCAGTTTAGTGGCGTCTACCCGCCATCAGGTCCCCACCCCAATTTAAAAAGCAAAAACGACAGATGGCAACGGGGGCAGGGGCTTCGACATAAGCCCAGGGAAAATTAGAGGACGATGGTAAAAGGATCTGATGATGGGCATAGCTTCCCTTCCCCCGCTCCCGGCATCCTGCCCTTTTTAGCTCTAACCCCTTTCCCAAATAGGATCACTGCTGACTCAGCAGAAGGCGGATTGGTTGAAGCTTGAGATGCCCTTTCAGCCCATGGGGTTTTGCTTTGTGTCGAACGGTTGCTGCATACCGGACTAATTGGAGACGGTGGGAAGCGATCTTAAAATGGGTGGCTTGAAGATAGTCGGTGGTTATGGGATTCATGCCGCTCACTTGACTTCCAGCGGCGATCGAGACTGGGTTCAGATCGGAATCTGCGGCTAGATTTGTATCTGAATCCGTCGTCGTGTCACTATCGATACGGCTTAAC
>JBAUTA010000203.1:0-1782 GCA_049581985.1 Kovacikia sp. | reverse complement strand
GAAGGAATCGATCGCCTGATGGCGAACCTGACTCGCTTTGACCTGCAGGAACAGGTCTTTTTTTGCTGTCAGGATATGGAGGAATTTTTTGCCGACCTGCGGGATGCCGGGTTGGAGGATAAAATCGGCGTCTATTTTTATAACGGTGCCTCGGATTATCGATCGCAACTATTAGGGCTGTTGCTGGCGAAACCTTTTCTTGCAGATCAGGCATTGATCGTTGTGAGTCAGGCCGATGTAAGCATGGTCCGCCAGGCCGCCTCGGATTTTTTGGTGGCCCATGCCCAGGCAAGGCTGTTACTCGACCTTTCAACCGTAAATCTTGGTTATTCAGCCTTTGGTCAAGGATTACTGGTATTGGGTTGGGATGTCACCCCTGCTCAGCCTACCACCCCCTTCGATTGGCGGCAGTGGCGGGATGAAAATACAATTCGCGCCATTCAAGGCTTGGAACAGCAACAGCGCACAGCCAGATTGGAGGCGCTTAAAAAAGAGGCGGTTATGTTAGTAGCCGAGGGAAAGGTGGCGGAGGCAGAGCATAAATACCAAACATTTTTGCTAACTGACCGAAACAATGGGGAGGTTTGGCAAAACCTGGGGATGCTGTATTTCCTGGCTGGCAAGGATGCGGCTGCTTTTGATGCTTTAACGACTTCCCTCAGCCTCAATCCTGACAATGCTTTGGCCCATTACTTTTGCGGTCTGGTTCTGGAGCGGGCGAACCTTGTGGAGCAGGCCATCGAAGCCCATCAACGGGCGATTTCCCTGGAACCCTCCTATAGGGATGCGCTCAACCACCTGGGAAATCTGCTGATGAAGCAGAAACAATTCAGTCAGGCGGAGGAACTGTTTCGTCGATCCATTGCTGCTGACCCCACCCAACTTGCCAGTTATACCCATTTAGGGGATGCGCTGATGGGACAGGAGCACCCAGAAGCGGCGATCGTCCACTATCAAAAAGCAATATCCTTCAATGGGCGGGCGGTGGATGTTTGGCAGAAAATCAGCACGGCCTATCGGGCGATCGGGAATATTGATCAAGCAAATTTCACTTCACTCTATGCTTTGTATCATGAACACAGACATCAGGAAGTGGTTGAGCAATTTCAGACCTACTTTGAGATTGATCAGTTAAATAGTCTGAATGACTGCTTTATCTTACGTGATTGCTTTTTCAACTGTGGGCTGACTCAGCAAGCCATTCAATGTGTTGAAAGAGCCTCTCTGATTTGTCCTGAGGATTACTTCTTACGAATAGCGTCCTCCCTGGTGCTACCGGCTATTTATCAAACCCCTGAGGAAATGACCTTTTACCGTCAGCGCTATTTGCAGGGATACGACACCCTGATGCAATGGGTTGAAGACGCCGCAGAAAAGGCAGAAGCCTTCAACATAACGTGCGTTGAAAATTTCATGAATTTCTACCTGTGTTATCAGGGGTTGAACGATCGCCCAATTCACGATCACTATGGCAAACTTATCCACCAGTTAGCGGCAGAAAACTACCCGCAATTGGCTTCTACCTTTTCTATCCCACCCCTCAGGGATGGCAAAATTCGCATCGGCTATATTGCGGAGTCCCTGGGCAATAACAGCGAGACTCGCTGGGCATTGGGATGGCTGAAAAACCACGATCGCAGCCAGTTTGAAATTTACTGTTACAGCATTAATTCAAACTCCGATCTCCGAACCGGGCAGTTTAAGCTTCTGAGCGATGCATTCTACCATCTACCCAATAATCTGGAAGCAACCTGCGAACAAATCCGTTCAGATCAACTGCAT
>JBAUTA010000202.1:0-13538 GCA_049581985.1 Kovacikia sp. | reverse complement strand
CAGTAGCACAGTGGCGGCTAGAGCTTCCAGGGTTGGAATATCGCCTGCACACGCCATCACCACATCGGGTTCTATGCCCTGATCGTTACTTGCCCAATCCCAGATGCCAATGCCTTTCGTGCAATGCTTAATCGCGGCATCCATGTCCATAAACTGCAAGTGAAGTTGTTTATCGGAGACGATCACATTCACATAGTCGGTACTCCGCAAACAGTGATCAGCAACCGATAGCAAGGTATTAACATCCGGTGGCAGATAAATTCGGGTGACGTCGGGGCTTTTATTGACTACCACATCTAAAAAGCCAGGATCTTGGTGGGTAAATCCGTTATGATCCTGCCGCCACACCGTGGAAGTAATCAGCAGATTGAGTGAAGAGATGGGTGCCCGCCAGGGAATGTGTCTGCTAATTTCTAGCCACTTACAATGCTGGTTAATCATGGAGTCAATCACATGCACGAAAGACTCATAGGTTGAAAAGAAGCCATGGCGTCCGGTCAGTAAATAGCCTTCTAACCAGCCTTCTAGCGTGTGTTCGCTCAACATTTCCATGACCCGACCATCGGTGGAGAGTTCACCCCCATCCTCGTCTTCGGGAAAATAGTCTGCAATCCAGAATTTTTTGCTGACTTCGTAAATTGCCTGGAGTTTATTGGAGGTGTTTTCATCGGGACCGAACACCCGGAAATTATTCAAGTTGTTCCGCATGACATCACGCAGGAAAACACCGAGAGGCTTGGTGTTCTCTACCTCAATTTGACCCGGTTTTGCAACTTCAATGCCGTATGCCCGAAAGTCTGGCATGTGCAATGCCTTTCGCACTAAGCCACCATTGGCGTGGGGATTAGCGCTCATCCGACGCATTCCGGTTGGAGCCAAATCCTTCAGCTCAGGAATTAGCGTCCCCTTGTCATCAAACAGTTCTTCGGGTTTGTAGCTCCGCATCCACTCTTCCAATAGTCTTAGATGCTCCGGATTGTTGTGGATTCCCGATAATGGCACCTGGTGCGATCGCCAGAAGCCTTCTACCTTATGACCATCTACAGTGCCAGGACCCGTCCATCCCTTGGGCGATCGCAGCACAATCAGGGGCCAACGGGGGCGGGTAACCACTCCTGTCCTGCGCGCGTCTGCCTGAATGGTGCGGATTTCCTTCACACAATGTTCCAGGGTGGCTGCCATGGCCTGATGCATGGTTTCCGGATCGGAACCTTCGACAAAATAAGGCGTGTAGCCATACCCCTGGAACAGGTCTGCCAACTCTTCATGGCTAATTCGAGCCAGAATCGTTGGGTTATTGATCTTGTACCCATTCAAATGCAGGATGGGGAGTACCGCACCATCCCGGATCGGATTAATGAACTTGTTGGAATGCCATGCCGTTGCCAGGGGACCCGTTTCTGATTCTCCATCCCCGACCATGACAACCGAAATCAGATCGGGATTGTCATAAACTGTCCCATAGGCATGGGAGACGCTGTAGCCCAGTTCGCCGCCTTCGTGAATCGAACCGGGGGTTTCTGGCGTGCAGTGGCTGCCGATTCCCCCTGGGAAGGAGAACTGTTTGAAGAAGCGCAGCATCCCAGCTTCGTCTTCGCTCTTGTCAGGATAGATTTCAGAGTAGGTGCCCTCCAGGTAAACCGGCCCCAAGATGCCCGGAGCGCCATGACCGGGCCCGGCAAGAAAGATCATGTTCAGATCATATTTTTTGATCAGGCGATTGAGGTGGATGTAGGTGAATGCCATGCCAGGACTGGAACCCCAGTGACCCAACAGCCGATTCTTAATCTGTTCTGGTTTGAGCGGCTCTTTTAACAGGGGATTGGCTCGCAGATAAATCATGCCGATCGCCAAATAGTTGCACGCTTGCCAGTAGGCTTGAATTTTTCGCAGTTCTTCGGCGTTGAGCGGCTTGCCATCAACGGTCGATCGAGCAGATCCGAAGGCACTGATGGAGGTTTCGTCAATCGATTTAGGAGACGTGGTTAGCATAAGGGTGATTTTGGATTCTCAAGGGTTGATTTCGACGATCGAATAAAGCATTGCGAGGCGTTTTAAGACAAATGGGAGGAGCAATTTTTCAGCGGCGGCAGGCCCGGCACCGGTTAGGGTGTAAGGTGGGAGCTGTAGGAGAGGGCAATTACGGGGGAGGGAATTAAGGGGGAGGTGCCACAGTACCTGGGGTCAATTCAGAGTTGAATTTTTGCCTTAACGACCGAATGATCGGCGGTGGAATGGATCTGGAAACCCAATTTCTCGCAGACTCGCTGCATGCCAGAGTTGTCAGAGAGGATTTCTGCTGTAATCAGACTGAGATGTTCGTCTCGTCCCACTTGCACCAGCCGTCTCAGTAACTCAGTGCCCAAGCCATAGCCTTGGACCCGATCGCTAACCAGCATGGCGAATTCGGCTTCATCAGTTCCATGTAATTTGCTGAGGCGTCCAATTGCCAGGATTTCCTGGGTTCCCGTATCCGGGTTTTTGGAATCCACAACCAGGGCCATTTCTCGATCGTAGTCAATGAAACAGATGCGAGTCAGGCGATCGTGGGCGATCCGTTGATTTAATTTGATCAGATGAAAGTAGCGCAGATAGACACTTTGCTCTGACAGCGTTTTGTGAAATTGAATCACCAGCGGTTCATCTTCAGGCCGGATTGGGCGAATCGTGACTTCAGTGCCATCGTTTAACTGCCACGGGGTAACATATTGCACGGGATAGGGACGGATAGCTAATCTCGGTAGCTGATCTTCGCAAACGGTTGCCTCGTGCAAAACGATCCGGCCATCCAGGGCGAGGAGTGAGGGCGTAGTGATTTGAGCGGTTGGAGGTTGGAGGTTGGAGGGAAGACCTTTCTCTGCCACCCCTGCTGTTGCCTCCTGCCTTCTGGCTAGCAGCGGATTAATATCCATCTCCTTAATCCAGGGTTGTTCTGCCACCAGTTGACTGAAGCGCACTAACAGTTGCTCAAGCCCATCCAGATCCACAGGAGGTTGTCCGCGTACTCCCTGTAAGGCTTTATAGATGCGGGTTTGCTCCATTAACCGGCGGGCCAGGGTGGAGTTAAGGGGGGGGAGGGCGATCGCGTGATCCTGAAACACTTCAACCAACTGTCCACCTGCACCAAATAGCAGCACTGGACCAAACTGAGGATCGATGCTGCTGCCCACAATCAGTTCATAGCCATTTAGCTGCACCATTGGCTGCACCGTCACGCCCAGAAAGTGTTCGGCTCCCACCTTTTGGGATACAGAAGACTCAATCGTTTGATAGGCGCGTCGTACAGCTTCAGCATCGACCAGATTAAGCTCTACTCCGCCTACATCAGTTTTATGGGTAATTGTTTTGGAGAACAGTTTGAGCACAACCGGATAGCCGATCGTCGCTGCACAGTCAACCGCTTCTGTTTCACTCGCAGCAACACAGGTTTTCACCACTGGAATCCCATAAGCCGCTAAGATTTCCTTGGATTCTACTTCTGTGAGAATGGTGCGGTTGGCCTGGCGGGCGCTGGTAAGGATGGCTTCAACGCGGGGCCGATCGGGAATTCCTGCGGCTGCATCGGTTGCTACAACTGGCGTTTCATAGATACCGCGCAGGTTGTAACTGAACCGCCAGAGATAACTAAACACCTGCGCCGCCGTATCGGGAAAGCGATAGGTTGGAATCTTTGCTTGATTGAGTAGTAATTCACCCTGACTCACCTCGGCATCGCCCATCCAACTGGCAAGAATTGGCTTGGCAAACGAGGAGTTTTGGGTTTCAACCCAGGCCTTCAACTGTTCTGCCGTTTGGGTCGGATCGGTCATTGCCTGGGGGGTGAGAATCACCAGTAGGCCGTCACTTTCTGGGTTTTGGGCGGCGATTTGGATGGCCTGCTGGTAGCGTTCTGGATCGGCATCGCCCAAAATATCAATCGGGTTATGATGGCTCCAAAATGGGGGGAGGTGTTGGTTGAGAGCGCCGATCTCGTCCTCGGAAAGCTGCGCCAGTTCCCCCCCATTGTTGAGCAGGGCGTCGGTTGCCAGCACGCCCGGTCCCCCAGCATTGGTGATAATCGTCAAACGTGGACCTTTGGGGCGGGGCTGCTTAGCCAGCACCTCTGCCATGTCAAACAATTCCGAGATCTGATCGACGCGCAATACCCCACTGCGACGAAATGCCGCATCCAGAACCCCATCACTCCCTGCCAATGCTCCTGTATGTGACGTAGCAGCCTGTGCGGCGGCTTCCGTGCGGCCCGCTTTGAGCACAATGATCGGTTTCGTCAGTGCTACTTCGCGTGCGGCGGAAAGAAAGGAACGCGCATCGCCGATCGACTCCATGTAAATGACGATGCTATGGGTATGGGGATCGTCGCCCAGGTAATAAATCAAATCACCCCAACTCACATTCAGCATGGAGCCAATGGAAACAAACGCACTAAAACCGACATTCTCGCGAAAGCTCCAATCCAAAATGGCAGAACAGAGCGCACCACTTTGGCTGATAAACCCCACATTGCCAGGACGGGCGATCGTATTCGCAAAGGTGGCGTTTAGACCCGTGATTGGATTCATGACGCCCAGACAATTGGGACCCACTAATCGCAACTTACTCCGCCGAAGCTGTTCGCAAATTTGCTGTTCTAGCTCAATCCCTGCTGCCCCAACTTCCCGAAATCCAGCTGAAAGAACGACTACGCCTTTGACGTCGGCATCCACGCATTCCCCAATCACACCCGGAACCGTCGATGCAGGCGTAGCAATTACCGCCAGGTCTACCGCTTCTGGGATATCGGCGATCGTTGGATAGGCTTTGATACCAAGCACGCTATGCCGTTTCGGATTGACCGGATAGATCGTGCCCCCAAAGGAACTGCTGAGTAAGTTCCACAGGACAATCCGCCCGACGCTTCCCGGTCGCTCGGTTGCGCCAATGACGGCAACGGATTTGGGCGTGAAAATCGCATCCAATGGGCGATAATCCGATCGCAAAATATCGTAAGCGCGATCCGAAACCGATGAGAGGAGTGTTTGCATAACTTGCACCGTAGATATTTTGCATCGTAGCTCTGAACAATTCATAGAGCCCTACGCAAGTGGGTTAGGACAGGGAATTCAGGGGGGTGAGTTCCACCCCCGCTTTCTGACCATGAATCATGGTCTACCAACTGACCTCAAAACAAATCAAACCAAAGCCGGAACATCTTCGGACGCAGAGTAGAGGGAGGCATCAATGCGACAGCCTAAATAGGCCAATATGTAGAGTTCCTTCAGGTCCTGAATTAGCGGATAACGGGGGTTTGCGCCAGTACATTGGTCATCAAACGCTTGCTCTGCCATCTCTTCGACCTTCGTATAGAAGACTTGTTCACTTTCAGACAGCGTTTCTTTAATCGTAGTAGGAATGTCAATCTGACGTTTCAAATCTTCGATCGCTGTTACCAGCCGTTCTACCTTTTCATCGGGGGTATCGCCGCCCAGCTTTAAGTAATCTGCAATTTGGGCGTACCGTTCCTTCGCATGGGGATATTTGTACTGTGGGAAGATGGCTTGCTTGAAGGGAACATCCGTCGCGTTGTAGCGAATCACATGGGAAATCATCAGGGCATTCGCTAATCCATGGGGCACATGGAAGGTAGATCCCAATTTATGCGCCATTGAATGACAGATGCCCAGGAAGGCATTGGCAAACGCCATCCCCGCGATCGTGGCGGCATAGTGAACCTTTTCCCGCGCTTCTGGATCGGTTGCACCATTTTTGTAAGCGCTTGGCAAATATTTGAACAGGAGCGCGATCGCTTCCAACGCCAATCCCTCCGTAAACTCGGTTGCCAGCACCGAAACATAGGATTCCAGGGCATGGGTCAAGGCATCAATGCCACCATAGGCCGTCAATTTCTTGGGCATGTTAAGCACCAGGTCGGGATCGACGATCGCCATGTTTGGGGTCAGGGCATAGTCGGCTAAGGGATATTTGATCCCAGCTTTTTCATCCGTGACCACTGCAAACGGGGTTACCTCTGAGCCCGTTCCAGAAGTGGTTGGAATGGCTACCAATAAAGCCTTCTGACCCAGAGCCGGCAACTCATAGACCCGTTTACGAATGTCCATAAACCGGGTTGCCAAGCCCTCAAACTCCACTTCTGGATGCTCATACATTAACCACATCACTTTCGCCGCATCCATGGGTGAACCACCACCGATCGCAATAATCACATCCGGTTGATAGCTTCTGAGTAACTCCAGGCCCTTGTTCACATTTGCCAGGGTTGGATCAGGTTCCACATCATGGAAGACATCATGTTTGACCCCGATCTCATCTAGAACAGTCGTTAATTTATCGACTAAGCCCAAATCAAACAACGGTTTGTCGGTGATGATGAAAGCTCGCTGTTTGCCTGCTAATTCGCGCAACGCTACCGCCAAACAACCCTGTTTAAAGTAAATCTTGGGCGGTACTCGGAACCACAACATATTTTCTCGCCGCTCTGACACGGTTTTGATATTGAGCAGGTGATGGGGGGCAACATTCTCAGAAATTGTATTGCCGCCCCATGTTCCACAGCCCAGCGTCAGCGATGGATCAAGTTTGAAATTGTAGAGATCCCCGATCGCCCCTTGGGAGGATGGAGTATTAATCAACACGCGCGACGTTTTGACCGAGTTTTTGAAGTAGGTAATGTCATCCAAGTAGGAGGGATTAATGTACAGCACAGAGGTGTGTCCCTGACCGCCAAACTCCACGAGTTGTTTCGCTTTCTGGACGGCATCTGGAAAACCACTGGCTCGATACATCGCCAGGACTGGAGACAACTTTTCGTAGGAAAACGGCTCGTTGACACCAATCTCCTCAACTTCTGCAATCAAGACTTTCGGCAGGGTGCAGGGTAAGGGATTATGGGTTTCGGTCTGCTGCCGCTGCTTACCCCCATCTTCCAGACAAACTAAACCGATGCCTGCCATCTGGGCGATCGCGGTTGCCGATTGGCCCACAATTGCCGGGTTCAGATGCCCATTTTTTAAAAGCACCTGACTAACTTTTGGGCGCTCTTCCGATGACAGAAAGTAAGCACCGCGATTAACGAATTCTTGTTTTACCTGTTCGTAGATTGAATCAAGCACAATCACCGACTGTTCTGAGGCGCAGATCATGCCGTTGTCAAACGTCTTACTGAGCAAAATAGAACTCACAGCCGTTTGAATATCCGCCGTTTCATCAATCACCGCAGGCGTGTTGCCAGCCCCCACCCCTAAGGAAGGATGCCCCGATGAGTAGGCGGCTTTTACCATTCCTGGGCCACCTGTTGCCAAAATGAGCTTAATCTCAGGATGCTGCATTAACGCTTGCGACAGCTCGACGGTAGGTTCATCGATCCAGCTAATCAGGTTTGCTGGAGCCCCAGCAGCGATCGCCGCTTCTAGCACCGCCTTGGCGGCTGCAGCAGTCGATTGCTTAGCGCGAGGATGGGGCGAAAAAATAATAGCGTTACGGGTTTTAAGCGTAAGTAGTGCTTTGAAAAGAGTGGTTGATGTCGGATTCGTAATTGGAACAATACCAGCAATAATGCCAACCGGTTCGGCAATCTTTTGGCTACCAAAGGATTTGTCTTCCTCAATTACCCCGCAGGTTTTTTCGTGCTTGTATCGGTTGTAAATGTATTCTGAAGCAAAGTGATTTTTGATCACCTTATCTTCAATCACGCCCATCCCCGTTTCTTCCACAGCTAATTTGGCTAATGGAATGCGAACGGCATTAGCAGCCAATGCCGCCTGTTTGAAAATACGATCGACTTGCACTTGGGAATAGGTTGCGTACTGTTCCTGTGCCACTTTGACTTGTTGAATTAGCGCTTCGAGTTCCTGACCATTGCTAATTTTCATGATTCACTCCGCACTAGGGATAGGGCAATAAAAAACTTAAACAACGTTGATACCTCGACTACGGAAAATAGCCTGTGCTGATTGCACTTGTTCTGGAGTGGCTGGCTGGGTTGCTTTAAGTTGATAGTCATACCCCAGTTGCTCCCATTTGTATTCCCCCATTTTGTGGAAAGGCAAGATTTCTAACCTGTCAACGGTTTTCAACGTTGCAACAAAATCTGCCAGTCCTTCTATGTTATGGATCGCATCGGTTAAGCCAGGAACCAACACAAAGCGAATCCAGGTTGGTTTGCCGATATCGCTGAGATACCGCGCGATCGCCAACGTCGGTTCCAGGGAAACATTCGTTACTTTCGTGTAGATTTCAGGATCGAAGGATTTGATATCGAGTAGCACTAAATCTGCTAGTTCAATCACAGGTTTTGCAACCTGTAGATCACAATATCCAGAGGTGTCTAGGGCTGTATGGATGCCCAATGCTCTACACCGCCGGAAGATTTCTGCCACAAATTGAGGTTGAGCCAGCGGTTCTCCTCCACTAACGGTGACTCCGCCCCCAGACGCATTCATGTAAGTAGTATAGGTTTGAATCTCCTTAATTAAGTCATCAACCGTAATCTGTTTACCATTGTCTGAATACCGGCAATCGGGATTGGAACAATAAAGACACCGCAGGGGGCAGCCTGCGGTGAAGATAATAAACCGAATTCCGGGACCGTCTACCGTGCCACAGGTTTCAATGGAATGAACATATCCTTGAACCGTTGTGGAATGGGGTGCGTGGGTTTGTGAGACTTGCATTGCTGCCTTTAACCTGAGTTTGGTAAGTCGTTGTTGACCTCACTTACGGTTATAGGCAAAGAACTTGGGGAAGTTGTGAGGAACGTTAATAGATGTCAGGAATGGCTGATATGAAGGCACTGTAGGCAGACGTAGTCCTATTAATTATTACTCCGGCAATATTTGAGAATGCCTAAAACCCAAGTGGTTCATTGTGGGGCGCATGAAGTGTGCCCCACAATGAACTCTATTGGATTGCCGAGGTAATAGGATGGGGTGCAGGGGTTAAAACCCCTGCCTGGGGGCAACGCCCCCAATTCTCCTTTAATCTTCTGTTCTAATCAAACTGGCGATCGCTATACACGGATTTTCAGAAACAAAATTGCTAGAAAACCAGAAAACCGCTGTGGGGGCAACAGTTCTTTTGTCCCGACAGCGGTAAATTCATGCCTGAAAATTTCTCCATCCCAATTGATAGCGGTTTGCACTTGGGTGAAGGACAGAAAGGTGAGGAACAGTGGGGCGCGCAGCACCCTCACTGTTCCTCATTCTCAAATGCAATGGGGATGAGGCACCCCCTACCTTAGATCAGAACCGTTGGGTCAGAGGCGTTTCAAGGAGTAAACTGAATTGGTCATTTTTGAAACTTTTATCGGAAACACCTTTTCCATTCGGACTAGATCCCGATAAGTCAAGCGCCACCTGGGATCTCCAACAAACCAGTTCATGCCTGTCTGATCTGTCAGAATTTGCCCACCGGGCTTAAGTGCCCACAGGTAAGTATCCATCATTTGATAGAAATGGAATTTACAGCAGGCAAAACTAGCTAGATTGTTATCGACAATAAAATCATATTTATCACTAATCAATAACACTAAATCCCGACTGTATTTACTAATAAGGTAAACGCGATAATTTTTCAGTCCTAAGCTGTCTGCCTTATTTTTCTCATTCACACTGACGGTTAAGCCGTTCAAAAGATTCAATCCAGATGCAAAATTCTTAGCAAGCTGAGAATTCCCTACTCCCACATGAAGCAGATTTTTCCCTTGCCAATCCAATGTTTTCAAAACGGTCTCAATTCGGATCTGATCGGGTGTTGTTTCAACAATAGAGTAATCAACAAGTGCATCTTGGTCGAGAGCCATCCCTGCAGTTTCTAAATTGCCACAATGCTCAATGCAGTTTAAATAACCTGATTTCAGCCCAAATGTGGGGGTTGTTCCATACTTCAAGAGATACTTTAGTTCATCTTTCAGCTTAAAATTAAGCTTGTTCATTGGATTTGATTTCCATGCTAAGGTGTAATGTCTTTCCTCATATTACGCAAAGTTGAATTTTGTGATATGAAGATCTTAGAATTCTGTGTGAAGAAAATCCTAAGTTTGGACAGGAACAATGAACTTTTGATGTACGTCAACTGTCAGCACAGCTAAACGCACCTTCATTGATTGGCATGGCTGTCTTTAACCCTAGTGTTCCGACAGGAAAATTTTGATGGGTCGAAGACCCTCAAAAGTTAACCTCAATCAATCTTCCAGATGTTAAAGATGTTGCAGAACTAATTGTTCGCACTACTAGTAGAGTGCGGCGCAAGTTTAGCTACCGTAGAGCGGGCATCTTGCCCGCGCAGGCTAGAAGCCTGCTCTACAAACGGTAGGCGTATTTCCGCCCATCACTACTAGGTTGGCAAGTCGTTGTTAACCTCACACGCATTTAAATGCGTAACCAGAGTAAATCATTGACGGGGGTAGGGGCGTAGCCCCCTTCCTGCTCTGCAACTTCCATTTTTGGATGGGGATCCCTATAGGGTATAGGCAAGGAAATTGGGGAGCCTATGAGGAAAGTTAACAGATAGTAGGAGAATACAGACTCCACCCTGTCAAAAATTAGGGGTTCCATCTGTCGTATTTGCTCTTTAAATTAGTATTGGCTTAGAGGATGTTTTAAAAGTCCTATTGCGAGTAGTAAATCCTACAGCTCCCTCTAAATCCCCCTTTAAAAGGGGGACTTCAAGCCTGTTTCCCTCTTTTTAAGGGGGCTGGGGGGATCACTGAGTACTTAATATCACAACCCCTAGCTTCTAAAACACCCCCTTTAAAGCTGCTGGGGATTGAAATCAGCCAACTGCTGGTAAGCCTGCTCTACAGCATATTTTCCCCGCAGAAAGCCTGTATTGGCTCCAGGACAAACCCACTGCAATGTTTCTGGCGTGAACTGATCGAGCAATCGCTGAACACTCTGGAGTTGTCTGGGCCAATGGAAGGTTTTGGCTGTTTTTAACGGTTGCAATTCTCCGTTGGGATTGGGGAGTAAGTGCCGACCAGAGAATAAAACCCCGCCGAAATGGTTGTAATAGACACAGGATGAACCGGGAGAGTGCCCTGGGGTCCAGAGGACCTGACAGTTGGGTGTCATTCTAAACGATCGCTCAAATCGAGTCACGGTCAGCTCTGGCAGCAAATAGGCTTCCTGCTCTTGAATCACGACTTCGCATTTGAGCGCCTGCTGGATTTCATGCACTTTGCTAATACCGCCCCGATGGGTCAGAATCAGCCAGCGGACGCCGCCCTGCGCTTGCAGAAAAGCTTCAGTTGCCTCATCCCAGGCCGGACAATCGATCAAGATGTTGACCTCATCTACAATAAAATAAGCGGTTGCGCCCAGCGTGTCCCGGTTGGGTGAAAACGCAAAGATTGTGGGGGGATATGCAGCCTGATCTTGTAAGACAACACGAGGGTTTTTAGGAAGGGAAGGAGACTGCCTGAGGATCTGGTCTTGAGCAAAACCAGGGTCAGAAGGGCTGAAAAGGTCTGAATTCACGAAAAATCCAAGATTTGAATGTGGGCTGTTGGGATAACGAGATAAAAACGATCGAATTCGATAAAACTCTTTATACAGTGACGGTCACACTTTTGGCTTCTGGCTTATAAACTAGGTGAGTTTGGTGGCGGCTGAGAGCATCCCTCTATCAGCTCAATCGGTGGCAGTCCTTTTCCAGATCAACTGAGACTAGACGCATGAATTTACTATTGCTGTTCCTTTTGGGACTCATTACCTACTTTATCGTGCAGCGTCTTTCCAGCGTTACCCGAACACCAACCTGGTTGCTGTGGCTCGTCGTGATGACCCCTGCTTTTATCTGGAACGGTTGGATTCTCGTGAGGGGAAAGGAGAAGCCACCACCCGAGCTGTTTTTGATTCCGTTTATCATTTGTCTGGTGTTGTATTGGTTTCTGATTCAGTGGGGACGCATTTCTCCGCCTCCAACGGTTAATTCATCCGCAACCCCCGACTCGGTTTCGGTTGCGGGAGAGAAAACGGAAACTCCCAGCGATGCGTCTGGTGCACGCCCGATCGATAAAGCCGAAGAAGCAAGTTTGCAAAACTGTTTTCCCTGGTCAGTTTACTACCTACAAAACATTGAGTACCGACCCCAGGCGGTCATTTGCAAGGGGCAGCTCAGAGGGAAGGCAGAAGTGGCCTATCAAACCGTTCAGGAGAATGTGAAGGAGCGGTTTGGCGATCGCTTCTATCTTGTCTTCCAGGAAGGTCCGAATGACAAACCGTTCTTTGTTCTGGTGCCAAACCCGCGATCGCGCAGTAGTGCTAACCAAGATCCCCGTAGCTTTTCTAAAGCAACCGCGCCCAATGCTGCTGGAAACCCGGCCCAGAAAGCACCCCGGCAAGCTAAAGAGCGCATCACTCGCCCTTTCCTGGCGGCGGGCCTATTGCTAGCAACCTTTTTAACCACCTTAATGGCCTGGTCGGAGTTGACAGACAAACCCCTTCAGTTTTCCTGGTCGAGCCTGTTCTACGGGCTTCCCTATGCTCTGTCATTGATGGCAATCCTGGGCGTTCATGAGTTAGGGCATTACCTGACAGCGCGCCGTTACAAAATTCAAACGACTTTACCCTACTTTATTCCCGTTATCCCGATCCAAATTTTCCCCTATGGAACCTTCGGTGCATTCATTCAGATCCGTACCCCGATTCCCCATCGGAGAGCCTTGTTTGATGTGGGGATTGCGGGCCCCCTGGCAGGATTTGTGATGACGTTGCCCCTGTTGCTTTGGGGGTTGGCCAACTCGGATGTGGTACCCCAACCTCAAAACGCGGGAATGTTCAATTTTCAGGCCCTTGACCCCAGCTTTTCCTTCTTGCTGGCGCTCCTGAGCAAGATCGCTTTAGGGGACAAACTGGCTCCAGAACTTGCGATCAAGCTGCATCCCGTGGCGGTTGCTAGTTGTTTGGGGTTGGTCGTCACAGCCATTAACCTGATGCCTGTCGGCCAACTGGATGGGGGACATATTGTTCATGCCATGTTTGGGCAACGAACGGGGGCCGCGATCGGGCAGGTGTCCCGTCTCTTGCTGTTGTTACTGTCATTTGCCCAACCGCACCTGATGCCCTGGGCGATTTTCTTGTTTCTGATACCTGCGATCGATGAACCCGCCCTGAATGATGTCACTGAGTTAGACAATCGGCGTGACCTTTGGGGGCTGCTGGCTTTGGTGTTACTGTTGCTCATTATTTTGCCCACCCCCCCTCTGCTAAATAGCTGGCTAAATATTTAGGCGATCGTAAACCATGCGAATCATGGATTCAGCAGTTACAATAGGAAAAGGTTCTACTACGGCGTTGGTGACTGCCAATAATGTTTTATGATCTATGTCTTGTTGATAAGGGAATCAAACGTCTGACGGCAGTAGACCGGGCATGTACCCGGAAACTTTAAGTCAAGACACTCGATGCCCACCTGGTTTTTTAACCAGGTCAAAAACTGAGGTAAGACGGCGTTGTGGGGAACTCAATCATTTGTATCTAGTGTTGCAAATCATAAATTTTGCAACATGGGGGAGTGGGGGCTTCGCCCCCAAAAGGGGGGAACCC
>JBAUTA010000201.1:0-1665 GCA_049581985.1 Kovacikia sp. | reverse complement strand
ATGCCCTGAACAGCCGCTACTCTGCCATAGCGCTTATGCAGCCCCTGTACCTGGATGATGGCGGGCGGTTGCTTGCTTGTGGTTGGCTGAGTCGAGCTATCTACTTGGGGAATTGGCATGCGCTTCTGACCCGTTAGCCGGGCACCCTTTACTTCAGCTCAACCTCGGCATCTGCTGGCATTCCAGGCTTCGCAAAGCCACTTGGGTTGTTAATGGTAATTTTTATCCCAAACACCTGCTTGACCCGATCTTTCCGGAAATAAATATTTTCAGGAGTAAATGAGGCTTCCGGATCAACCATGGCGACCTTGGCATCCAAAGGTCGCTTCGGATCAGAGTCGAGAAATACTTTCGCATCCTGCCCCACGCGAACTCTACCAATTTCCCCTTCTGGAACATAAGCCCGCAAATACACGGAATTAAAATCTACCAGGGTCAACACGGTTTGACCGTTCGTGACGACTGTTCCTGGTTCTTTCGAACGGGCCGTCACCACCCCATCAATTGGGCTGGTGAGATTAAGGTAAGCGATTTGCGCCTCAATTTGTTGCTGGGCTGCCAAGGCATTTTTAATATTTGCTTCGGCTACCTTTAATTGGGCATAGGCTTGCTTTCTTTGACCAAGCAGCGCTCCCAATTGAGCATTTTGGATGGATGGGTTGTATTGGGATGCCTGCGCCAGTGCCAACGCTCCCTGGGCAGAATTTACCTGCTTCCTATTGGCTTCAACCGTTGCCAGAGCGGTTTCATAGGTCGTCTGGGCCTGGTCAAATTGTTGTTGGGGCACAGCCCCTTCCTTGGCTAATTGGGCGTAGCGATCGCGATTGACCTGGGCTAGCTTTAGCTGGGACACTGCTTGCTGCAATTGGGCTTCAGCAGTCGCCACATTTGATTGGGCCTGATAAACCTGACCCTGGGCATTCTGTTGAGCTTGCATCACATTGAGCTGAGATCCCCGCAGTTGATTATCGATCACGTTGATTTGCAAGAGTGCCTGCCGCGCCTGATCTTGAGAAACAGAGACCTGTGCCTTCGCACCCTTAAGCTGGGCCTGCACCTCAGAGTCATCAATGCGAACCAGCACCTGTCCTGCTTTCACCCGATCTCCTTCTCGAACCGCAATGGAATTAATCCGACCCCCTGTTTTTGCCCCTACGTCGGTTTCATAGCCTTCGATGCGTCCGCTGACGCGTAACCCCTGTTCGATCGGACGGGATAGAAAATACCAGATAGTCACCCCTGCCCCTACGAATGCCAAAACTCCGCCCGCAACCAAAAAGCGCGGATTTAACTTACGCCGATGTTTGGCAGCCACATCTGGAGAACGAGGGGGGCTTTCTGCGGAACCTGGGATACTTTGGGTCATAACAGCACTCTGTAAAGAGGAGTCACAAAATCACGTTGCCATGTAGAAATCATACTGGACAGTCTAGTATGATTAAACAACAAACGTTGAAAAAATTAAATATTCAGTTGCTAATTCAGTTCCTAATTGAATAGGGGTCATCGGTAATGACTGTTTAATGGCTGTTTGATAACTATTTCACCCATTGCTCGTTCGCCGTTTATCCATTTTTCCAATTGATCAGGATTCTCAATTGCTTAAGATTTAGGGTCTGCGCAACGGAATCTGCGAAAGTCCTGCATGTTCTTAGAGATATAGCA
>JBAUTA010000200.1:0-3730 GCA_049581985.1 Kovacikia sp. | reverse complement strand
CACTGCCTCCCTTTCCCCAAACCCTGCGGACTACCCCTCTACTTCCAACTCCGCTGCGTTTGCAGATACCCAACTGGATGGGGTGGCAACTCTGCTCTCACCGACGATCACTACTCCCCCCGCAGGTGCGATCGCAGCCTCAGCCATTGGCGTTGCAGGCACGCTACGAACCCACCAGGATACGGAATTCAAGCTCAGTACGCAACCTTCCCAAACCCTACCTGCCACCCAAAAGGTGCGGGTAAAAAGCGGTAGTGCCTTTGGCTTACAGGCATACATGAATGCCGAAAATCAGCATCTTCGGGTCACGTTCAATCAAGGTCTTGGGCCAGAAAATCGCAACACCTGGTTTGTTTTTGCTCCCCACATTGAACTCATCAGTAGAAGTGGACAGGCGATCGTCCCTACTCCACCTGCTAGTTTGCAAATCGCCACCGCCCGTGCCGGAGAAATTCGTCTCCCGGTTCCTTACTTTTCCCAGCGAGACAATATGCAAGAAGCCTTTCGCACCTGCAACACCTCCAGTTGTGCAATGGTAGCGAAGTTTTTGGGCGCGAAAATCTCTGGCGACGATGAATTTTTTCAAGTGGTTACCAAATACGGCGATACCACCGACCACAGCGTTCAGACCAGGGCACTCGCTGAGATCGGCATTCAATCTACCTGGAACACCGATCTCAATTTTGATGCCCTGGATCAATCCCTCAAAGCTGGGCTGCCTGCGGTGATTGGAATTTTGCACCGGGGACCGCTAGAGGCCCCTACCGGCGGGCATATGATTGTCGTCATCGGTCGCACAGCTAGCGGTGATTACATCATCAACGATCCCTTTGGTAATCTGCTAGACGATTATTCTTCCAGCAATGGGGGCGGCATCGTCTACCCCCGCAATGTGCTGCAACATCGCTGGACACCCGATGGTAACAACAGCGGTTGGGGGCGGTTATTTTACGGCAATTCCTCCCCAAGCGTGCCCGCATCGCTCCAGCCAGCCCCTTCTAAAGGGATCTCCTCGATCCTTTCTATCCTCTCTCAGCAAATTACGACGGAGCAGTTGATTCAAATTGCTGGAGCTGATGCTCCCCGCGATCGCCTCCGCAACTTTACCTCCGCAATTAACCAGACCCTGGAAAAATATCAGATCAATACGCCATTGCGAATCGCCCATTTCCTGGCCCAGGTGATGCATGAAAGCGGCGGATTCCAGTACCTTCGTGAAATTTGGGGGCCGACTGACTGGCAAATTGAGTACGAAGGGCGGCAAAGCCTGGGAAATACCCAACCTGGCGACGGTAAACGCTTCATGGGACGGGGTTTGATTCAGCTTACAGGGCGGGCAAACTACGCCGAATTCTCTAAAGCCATGAATGTTGATTTTCTCTCCAAGCCCGAGCTGGTGGAGCAATCTCCCTACGCTGTTCTGGTAGCAGGCTGGTACTGGAACAGCCGCGACATCAATACCCCCGCCGATCGGGACGACCTGGAAGAAGTCACCCGTCGCATCAACGGTGGCACCTTAGGAATTGCTGAGCGAGCTACCTACTTACAAACCGCAAAATCAGTCCTGAAATGCTAACCGTAGAGCCTGAGGCGTCATGGTTGCTTTTTTATAAAGCCCTTTTCAAGGGTGTGAGGTACACTGAGGGTGCTTCGCGCCCTACTGTGCCTCACATTTCTGTACTTCATCCAAGTGAAAATCGCTATAGTCATAGCCCTATTGGTTAGGAAGGGGTGCAGGGGTGGAACCCCTGGCTGGGGGCAACGCCCCCCCCTTAAATCCTCTGTCCTAATCAATCTGGCGATAGCGATATATGTTTACCCTTTAAATAGGGATAACTCGCCGTTCAGGGCAATGAATCTCCTCCCTGATTCCACCCGTTTCAGCCGATAGAGTTGTAAAGGGACTCGCCCTGGTGTAAAAATTCTTCATGATCAATTCTTCAACAACCGCTCGCCTCTCGGCTCCGCCTAAAATCCTCTCCTACCGGGAGGCACTGTTTAAAACGATGCAAGATGCCCTGGCACAGCATCCCCATGTCATCATTGCAGGTCAGGGGGTAGATGACCATAAGGGTACCTTTGGCACCACGTTGGGGCTGGCAGAGCAATTTGGCAGCGATCGCGTCTTTGACACTCCCTTAATGGAAGAGGGGATGACAGGAATTGCGATCGGTGCCGCCCTGAATGGGCTTTACCCCATCCAGACCCATATCCGGGTAGACTTTGTGCTGCTGGCCATGAATCAACTGATTAACCTGGCAGCCAAATATAAATATATGTTTGGTGGACGGTTTGAGGTGCCAATGCTAGTGCGTCTCGTCATCGGACGCAGTTGGGGTCAGGGGGCACAGCACTCTCAAAGCCTGCAATCCCTATTTGCCCACATTCCCGGTTTAACCGTGATCATGCCTGCTTCCAGTCAATCCATTCTAGACTCCTATCCTTACCTGATTGCAAACCATCGTGGTCCGGTCATTTCCCTGGAACATCGCCTAATGTATGACCTCAAATTCCAACTGGAGGAATCTTCCCCCCTGCCGGGCTCACCTCTCACCTCTCGCAAGGTCAGAACAGGCAAAGATATTACTATCGTGGCAACTTCCATTATGGTGCTGGAGGCCCAACGGGCAGCGGAGCATCTAGCGCAGGTTAGCGACATCGACTGTGAAATTATTGATCTCAACTGTGTCTCCCATCCCGATTGGGAAATGGTTCTACAAAGCCTGGAGAAGACCGGGAAATTATTGGTCGCTGATACCAGTTGGCAGGCGTATGGCGTTAGTGCAGAAGTATGCCGGATTGTTTGTGAGCGATCGCCCACCCTTTTGAAAGTCCCCGTTGTGACCCTGGGGATGCAGCCGGCCCCCTGCCCCACTGCCAAAAGCCTGGAAGACCTTTACTATCCTAACTTGCAGGACTTAGCGGGGGCGATCGTCCAGCTCGTCACAGGCAACTCCGATCACAGCATCCCTTTGCCGAATGAAAAATCCATGTCAGATGTCTACAAACAGTTTAAGGGTCCTTTCTAAGGTGATTTCCGAAAAACAAAGTACCAAAGATGATGATAACTCGTTGCCAAGCTGGAGCTTTGTAACCAGAATGCTTGGGATATTTTTTCCTGGAAATCGCCTAAGGGGGTGAGCAATTCCAAATTCAAAATTTGATGGTCCTGAAAGCCCTACATAAACAGGAGTTCGCAATTCTTGATGATTTTTGCAATCGCTGAAACGGTGTAAAATCGTTCTGAATTTGGAATTGCTGCTAAGGGGGTGAAGAGCGTATGTCGCTGGAACGAATCAATCAAAATCCCAGATTTACGCTTGAAATGGTGGAAACCAAAGCGCTGGCTAACCATCCACTGAGGGTGATTGATGTGGGCGCACGGGGAGGGCAAGAATTCCATTGGCATCTCTATGCAGACCAGGTGAAACTGATTGGCTTTGAACCCGATCTAGAAGAATGTGAGCGATTGAATCAGCAGGCATCGAAAAATGCAGCCTTTTTCCCGATCGCCCTGAGTCATGAAAAAGGGAAACGGAGATTTTATCAGTATCAATGGGCAGCTTCATCTAGCTTTTATCCTTTTGAACCAACCATGCTTCAGCGCCTCCCAAATGAGGCTGTTTTGCATGTGGTAGGAGAGTCAGAACTGGAAACAATTGATCTGGACTCATTTTTGGATGAAAACAAGATTGAAGCGATCGACTTCATCAAATTAGATGTTGAGGGG
>JBAUTA010000199.1:0-4165 GCA_049581985.1 Kovacikia sp. | reverse complement strand
CCGGGGAATACAGGTCCTCTGAGCCTGAACCTGAGTGTCAGTCAGTTTTTCGCCGCACTCAACTGGGATGGGACTGAGATCGCTGCCGCCATTCCCCAGGACCAACCCGCCTCTAAACCCGCTACGGACAGTTTTACGCTGGATTCATTTTCAGACCTTTTCTAAAGGTCGGCAGTGGGGAAGCAGAAGGCAAGACATGAGGTTCAACCTTTAACCTTCAAAACTTAGCCCTCCGTACACCTTACTTTTAATTCAGAACTTAAAACTTAAAACTTCCCCATCTCTCCCCCCCCTTTACCTCCTATTCCATACTCCCCTACTCGCCATGCATCCCAAAATTGAAGCAATTCTCAATGAAGCTGAGAACCGCTACCTCAACCCCGAAGAATTGGGCGTGATCAATCAATATGTAGACTCCCTCCCTAATCGCATAGAAGCCTATCGAACTGTGCGAGATCGGGAACTAGAGATTATGCAGCAGGTCGCAGACCAGCTACAGGCAGCAATGCCTCAGGAAAAAACTGAGAACCTGGAACGTAGTCTCAAAAATGCGCTGCTAATGTTGCGCTACTGTGCGATCGGGATGCTGCTTAATGATGAATCCTTCGTCCATGACAGGCTCCTGAGTTGGTTGAGCGCTTCGATCGGTTTTTACAACACGCAGACGATTAATACCACCCTCTATCGCCTGTTAAATCAACAATTGTCCCAAACCCTGGCTGCCCCTTACAGCAGCTTGTTGAACCCAATGCTGATCATGGCCCAAAACACGTTGCAGCAATCTGCCGCCGCTCCTGCTTTAGTCAGGTAAGGCAACCAATCTATGCAAGGAGAAGAAAAATATCTTTTCCCCTTCATTTCCCATCCTTCATTTTTTTCTCTTCATCCTTTATCCTTTCCTCCTATGATTTCCGTCGCCGATCTTCTCGTGAATAACCGGGTTCCCGGTAACTACTACGCATCTGATATTTATGTGCGAAGCGATATGGAAATGGGGTTGCTGGAAAATCGTCGCGGCGATCGCCTGCTGGCGCTTCCAGAGCCCTTGATTCAGGCAATTTATTCCGGTCTCCAAAAAGAAACTGGGCAAGCCTCGCGGATGGTTTTGTTCAACTGTGGTCGCTGGTGGGGGAAAAACTTCTACACGCGATTCCGCGAAGAAATCACCGAGTACTACGGGGTTTCCCTGGCAGAAATGTCAATGGCAGAATTTTTCCAATGTCTGCAATCCTGCTGGGTGACCTACGGTTGGGGCAAGATTGAGCTGGATCAGTCTTACCAGCAGCGGGGCTTTTTGGTCATCAAAATCTGGAATTCGCCCTTTGTCCGTCAGGCTCCTAAAGGCGATCGTCCTGTCTGTTTCCTGGAGGCTGGAGTTCTCAGTTCCTTTTTTAGTCAGCTAACAGGCAAAGATCTGCATTGCGTTCAAACTACTTGTGAATCGCTAGGTGCAGACCATAACCAATTTATTCTGGGTTTAGCTAAACGCCTGGGCTCTGCCGAGGCAATGGTAGAAAACCAGCAGGATCACGACACAATCCTGAAAAACCTCTGTGCTTAGCGCTTGGTATTAAGCGATTTCCACGAAAGAAATTACCCGGTGTAGGGGGGCATCTTGGCCGCACCGCAAGTGAGATACGAAATAAGTTGGGTAAATTCTTTAAAAGAAATCACCTTAGTTATGAGAGGTTTTGATTAACAGCAACGGTTGGATGGATGGGCGTTAATGTTACCCATGCTATCCAAACGCTGATGGATCAAAGTTGCACCTGAAACATCCTGCAAAAAAATCCCATCTGATGAGCTAACCCCTATTCCCCATTCCCTATGTAACGTGTCAAACCTCCTTGCAAAAGAGCTGAAACGCTCCAAGTATCGGCTTCTTGGGCTGGTTGGACAAGGGCAATTTGGACGGGTCTATTGTGCCAGTAATCGCAGAACAGGTCGTCTGTTTGCCCTCAAGGAACTGGACAAAGAGCGCTTTCCTACCCACATGTTTCTGCGTGAACTCCGCTTCCTGCTGAGTCTACAGCATCCCAATATTGTGACTTGTCATGCTTTGGAGCATACGCGCACCGGGCGTTATCTGGTTATGGACTACTGCGAAGGGGGAACCCTGCGTAGCTTGATGGAGGAAAGTTTTCAACTCCATCCCACCCAAGCTCTAAAACTCGTAGCAAATATCCTGGCTGGACTGGATCATGCTCACGGTAGAGGCATTATTCACTGTGATATAAAACCAGAAAATATTCTGCTTACCCTACAGCCAGACGGGTGGACAGCTCGAATCTCTGACTTTGGCATTGCCCGGTTGAACCAGGAAATTGCCAAGAATGGAGCGGGCGATACCGGTTCCCCTGCCTATATGGCTCCTGAAAGGTTCTATGGGCAACACTCCCAATCTTCTGACCTCTATGCGGTTGGCATTCTGTTATTTGAATTATTAACAGGTTATCGACCCTTTTCTGGTCTTCCAGCAGAGTTGATGACGATCCATCTGAATGCTCCCGTCAAAATTCCAGATACCATTCCGGCTGTTTTGCAAACGATTATTCTGACGGCTTTGCAAAAGCTCCCTGCACGACGGTTTAGTTCTGCTCTGGAAATGAGGACTGCGGTTCAGGCGGTGCTCAAAATGGAATTAGATTTTGGGGCAGAATGGGAGAACTATCAGTTAATCCAGCCTAGTTCACGTCTGCCCGTAGTTCCATTTAAGGTGTTGCGTGAACAAAGTTTGCTCAGTGAAGTCCGCCAGTTAGTAGGGGGGGGCAGTCAAAACAATTTTTCCCATGCTATGGACGCAGGCATTTCCCAACTAGGTAGCTGGAATTCAGGCGATCGGCTGAGCTTAAACCCGCAGGATGAAGTGGTTTATCAGGTTTTTAAGAGTCAGGTGGGATGCCAGAGCTATCCGGGCGGAATTTTGAACAAGGATTGGGGATTGGGGATTGAGGAAGAGGTGCCTCTAACTACGGTGCGATTGCCTGAAACGGTACACGAACTATTTGTGCGCCCGCAGGGATGTTTTGCAATCTCCCAAAAGTCCGTCTACCTGATACCGCTTGACTTATTTAAACCGGGCGTCGCCCAGCATGGGCAGAAACGTTTGCAGCAGGGAGCTGAAGGAGGTATTCCGCCCCAACATATTGTTCCTCAATTAGTTGCAGAACTGGGCAGCGATTTTCTTGCCGCGATCGCACCTGGAGGGCATTGGATGGTAACTGCAGTGATGAAGCCAGATTCTCCGAGTCGATCCTTACGAATCTGGCAGTGGTCCCGAATGCAGCCAATGATTGTGATAGACCGCCCTTTAAATTACCTATTTCAGCTGCTAGCGTTAGATTCTCGCCATTTCGCTATGGTTTCCCATACGGTTGATTCGCATAGCAATACCTGTATTACGGGTGCGCAAGTTGAAGTGTTGACTCGCCGGGGAACGTCAGTCGGAACGCTCAATTTTTCTATCCCGTTACGTTCGGTAATGACGGGACATGCTCTCCACAAAATTGTTGCGATGGAGCCGGGACAGCAGAACTCCCTACTCATGATTGATCTCAAGCCCCTTAGAGTCTTGCGGATTGGGCTAGAAATTTCTCCTGTTTTGCTGGCAGCAACCACGTGGGGATATGTTCTAATGGCGGATGACGGGAAAATTTTGCTGCTCGATAAATATGGGCAAGGGGTTGGGCGCTTTGAAGGCCCCCCCCATCCAACAGCGATCGCCGTTATGGATCCCTATGGGTTGCTGATCGCAACATGGAAGAATGGAAAGGGAAGTTTATATACGGTTGATTTGCGGCAGTTGCAGCTAGAAATAGTGTTTTGAAAAGACTATAGCGATCAAGACTATGCGATCCTATTTGGATTGTGAGCAAAGATTCCAGTGGCATCCTTGCTCACAAGGCCTCTCACACTCACAACTCATTTAAGACTGCGATATAAAAATAAGGAATATAAGAGAGAAGAGGGGAACGTTGTGCAACACTAGTACAACAAAAATAAAGTTTTGCAAGGGGTGAAGGGGTAGAACCCCTGCTTGGGGTCGAAGCCCCCAAACCCCCCTGGTGCAAACACTAACATTTGCAACACTAGCAGACCAAACCTAAAGTTTTGGAAGGGGGTTAAAGGGGGAACCCCTCTTTTGGGGGCGAAGCCCCCACTCCCC
>JBAUTA010000198.1:0-3640 GCA_049581985.1 Kovacikia sp. | reverse complement strand
TTTCGGTGGGACATACGACCTGCTCTACGATTACTGGCCGGGCGTGGCGTTGTGGGGCGTCTGCCCTCATCCTCCTCCTACAATGGTGACGATTTCTAAACGATCGCCCGCCTTCATTTGCGTTGCTTCCCAAAATTGGCGATGCAAAATCTCGCCGTTGTACTCTACTGCAACCATGCGGGGGTTTAGACCCAACTGCTCCAAAAACCTGGGCAGGGAGGTCTGGGAAGCACAGGTTTGAGATTCACCGTTCACTTGAAGCGTAATTTGATTGGACATGGGTTGACTGGCAAACAGAGTCGGAAAGAATAGAGCAGGATCGGGCGATGGGGAGAGGGGCCGTAGGTCGGCCTAATACTTGTAGAAAGGGAGTTGGGGGTTGCGCCCCCAGGGAAGGGGGGTATCCCCGCCGCCCCCACTGGCCTTTTTAGTTTAATGACGCCCAGCCACCTAAGTTAAGGGGCATCTCCCCCTCTCCTGCTCTCCTATTATCCTGCCTTTTCTAGCACTACTCCAGTCAGGAATCCTGGCACAACACAAATAAAGCTTTAAAGGGGGGCAGGGGTTCCACCCCTGCTTGGGGGCAACGCCCCCACTTCCCCTTAAATCCTATGTCCTAATCAATCTGGCGATAGCTATAAATCAGTTCTAGAATTGAGTAGGGGCGGGTTTGCCCTATCTTCGGGCAGGCAATGATTTGACTGTAAAACCCGTCCCTAAAAATTGTGGTATTTATGTAATCCGTGATCCTTAGGAGCGTAAAGAAACAACTTCTCTATTTGACCAAACAGAAGGATGCTGTTAGCGTCAGCGTAACGCACCCGCATGAGGTCATTTTTTAATAAGCCCTTAGTCCGGGAGGAGATTGTTTGACCTATCAGCCGAAGCCGATTGATACAACAACCATTACGCTGACAGCAGAGCACCTGAGGCTGACAGAGTTGCTTGCCCGAAATATCCATGAAATCTGGGCAAAGCATCAGTTTGATCAGGGTTGGACTGATGGTTCTCGCTACGATGAGGTCGATCGCACCCATCCCTATTTGATCCCCTACGCTGATCTGCCCGATCCAGAGAAGCAAAGCCGCCGGTTAGCGATTTTGGAAACCCTAAAGACCCTCCTGGCTTTGGGATATCGGATTGAGGCCAGTGATTCGGTAAACCTCAGCCTCTCTCTAGAGGATCAGGACCTGGCTGGAATTTTGCAGGGGTTGCAAACCGCTGCTGAACTCAACCTGGCTTCTTTGCTAGCTCTGCGGCGGGAAACAATCCGGCTACAACCCCGGACGCCGGACATTTACCGGGTGCTGGGCGACTCAATTCTCCAGTTGGGGGAGCCGCTGATGGCTTACGATGTGCTGGCGGAAGGGTTGAACTATTGGTCTACGGATTTGAAATTGCAGCAATCGCTAGGGCTGGCCCTGGCGCGGAGTGGGGCGACGGTTGCTGCCAATTCTTTGCTGTTAAAGCTGGTGCAGTCGGGACAGCAGGATGAGGAAACATTAGGACTGTTAGCCCGAACTCACAAGGATTTGTGGCTTCAGGCCGTGGACCCGGCAGTGGGCGATCGCCAGCTCCAGTTAGCAGCAGAGCGCTATCAACAGGCCTATCAGTTAAATCGCAGTACCTGGACTGGAATTAACGCGGCCACCCTGGCAATGGTTATGGGCCAGGCAGAGCAGGCAAAGGCATTGGCCCGGACTGTCCGGGAAAGCTGTATTCAGAAACTTTCCCTCCAGTCCCGCAGAAACAGCAGCGATTACTGGCTACTGGCAACCCTGGGTGAAGCCGCATTAATTTTGGGAGAGTGGTCAGAGGCAGAGGCGTTCTATGGTCAAGCAGTGGAAGTTGGACAGGGACGCTTTGGTGATTTAAGTTCCAGTCGTCGTAATGCAATCCTGCTGGCAGAACATTTGGGCATCGATAGTCAGCAAATTAAACAATGGTTTCAGATTCCACGGGTGGCTGTATTTTGCGGTCACATGGTTGATCATCCCGCCCGTCTCCACCCACGATTTCCGCCCCATCTGGAAGCAAAGGTGTCTGCGGCAATTGGCGATCGCCTCCGGCAACTGGATATCCGCCTGGGCTATGCCTCCGCTGCCTGTGGGTCTGACATTTTGTTTTTAGAAGCCATTCGGGAGCTCAAGGGCGAAATGCATATTGTCTTGCCCTACAACCGGGAGCAGTTTATTCAGGATTCGGTGGCTATCAACCCGCAGGGGAACTGGCAGGAGCGCTTTGAACGACTGATGCAGCAGGCAACAGAGGTTATCATTGCCTCCAAGCAGAAGCTACAACAGGGGGCTGTGGTCTATGAGTATTCCAATCGTCTACTTCATGGTCTGGCAAGAATGCGGGCAGAACAGCTTGGTACAGAGCTGGTGCCACTCACGGTTTGGAACGGCAAACCGGGGGACGGGCAGGGAGGAACGGCAAATAATGTTGCCCTCTGGCAGCAGTGGGAGGAACAGGTGGAGGTGATCGATCTGGACGCTTTGTTGCAACAAACCCCCTTAGTGTCGTTTGCTGGCACAGCCCCGATCGGGAGTCAGACCATCGCAAAATCGCCATCCCTGTCGCGATCGTCGGAGACGCCACTAACGGTCGAACGGCAAATCCGGGCATTATTGTTTGCCGATGTGGTTCACTACAGCCAATTGGAAGAAAACCAGTACCTGTTGTTTGTGCAGCATTTCCTCGGGTCAATTGCCCACTTATCTGAACAGGTAGGCTATAAACCGCTACTGAAAAATACCTGGGGGGATGCGCTTTATTTTGTGTTTTCCACCGTCAAACAGGCTGGACAGTTCGCGCTGGATCTGTGCGATCTGGTGCAGGGAATTGACTGGACCACAAAGAACTTACCCGATGAATTAAATCTACGAATTGCCCTTCATGCCGGACCTGTAGAGCGCAATCTTGATCCAATTACAGGACAGGTCAACTACATTGGTACCCATGTAAACCATACTGCCCGGATTGAACCCATTACCCCACCGGGAAAGGTGTACGCAAGTCAGGCATTTGCTGCGATCGCCTCCTCCGAGGGCTTAAAAAGCTTCACCTGCGACTACGTTGGTCAGATGCCCTGGGCCAAGCACTATGGCACCTTTCCCACCTATCATGTCCGCCGCTGTGTTCCTTAAGGAGGGTACACCTTAACGCTTGGTTTTGTGTGGAAGCAGAAACCTTTTCGGTGACTGCCAGATGGCTCAGGAAGGCTTGGATTTCTGGCAGTCCCATGTCTTTGGGATGTTGCTTATCGTGAAAAAGAATGTAGCGCCGTATCCAGGCAACATAGCTCTGTTCGGTGCGATAAGAGTAGTGTTTGAGCTGAATGGCATCGCGAACTTGGTCGAGCAGTTTCTTTGGGCGTGGTTCCATCGGTGAGAGGCGGAGAAACGAATGAGTACCATTGTGCCAATAAACGCAGGACTACTCCGTATTTGACATAAAGATTTCTTGAAGTCCTGGGAGTATTACTCTGGCTCAAGGATATGATGCGCGTGTGAGCAAAGTGAAATGACCCCCGCTTTTCGGACAGGAGGCTAAGAGTAGTATCCATGTTCTTGAAAGGGGGCAATTATGGCAACAAACCGTCGTCAATACACCGCAGAATTCAAAGCAAAAGTCGTCC
>JBAUTA010000197.1:0-2647 GCA_049581985.1 Kovacikia sp. | reverse complement strand
CCAATTTAAATAGCGAACAGGACAGATTAGGGACGGGGTGCAGGGGGGGAACCCCTGGCTGGGGGCGAAGCCCCCCCACCCCCATCTGCAACCTTCATTCTTTAAATTGGTATAACATCTTACTGGGACAGGGCAAGATATTTTTTCTACACAGATTAAGCAGGGATTTCTTCACCCGATCGGTTGATTCAAGGGAATGAAGTCAAATTGCAAATATCCGTAGTACTCTGAACGAACTAGTTTTGATGGTCGATCTATTGATTCCTGAAATTGTTCCATTACTTTCGTCAACGCTTTGGGAGTTTATGACTGCTGTGCTGGCTGGCGTATTCAAAGAATAAATGTTCGTTTAAGCTCAGGTTATTTGTATCAAATCCACAATCAAGCCCACAGCTAACTCTCTCAGCAGGTAAGCCTGTTCAATTAGCAGCAGGGGTGGGGGGCATTGCTCCCAGGCAAAGGGTTCTCAAGGTTCGGTTGAGACGATCGGCGGCAGTGGCTTGACCGTGCGTTTGGCGAATGACTCACCCCAGTGCCCACCCCAGTACTTTTAGTTAAATTGCATTCAGTTATTAATTGTCAGTTCCAGGACAAGGTCGGCTTTCCTGGGTTGTTCCAGTTCCCTGTTGTTCCGGCTGCATTAGTTCTTTCCGTTCTGTTGCGGCTTCATTCCCCGTTCCCAGTCATTTCATTCATCTATGAGCGGTAAAGATACTCGAAACCCTACTCTTTCCTCTGTTCCAGAAGAACAAGTGCTACCCCAGCCTTCTCAGATGGGGGATGAAGCGCCTCGCCGATCTGGCCTTCGGCGATTTTTAATCCCTGGTTTGATCGGATTGGCAATTCTAGGTGGCATTGGTTGGATTGTTTTCGGTCGCGTCATTATGCCACTGATTATTTTCAGCCAGATGAAACCGCAGCCGACTAAAGTACAGATCGGTAGTCCCAAGGCAGTGCCCATTGACGATAGCTCAGACTATGCTGCTACCCTTGATTCCCGCCAATCCGTGACCCTCCAGCCACGGGTGGCGGGTCAGGTATCAGCCATTTATGTGAAGGCGGGCGATCGGGTTGAGGCAGGGGAGCAGATTCTCCAGATTGATGCTCAAGAACAGCGCGCCCAGGTTGCCAGTCGTTCGGCGGCAGCGGCGACAGCGGCGGCTGAAGTAGACTCGGCACGGGCAGATGTAGACAACGCGATCGACAATCTGAAATCGCTCCAGGCACGTCGGGCTTCGGCCCAGGCAAATGTGCAACTCAATCAGCGGGAGTATGAACGATACCAGGAGCTTTATCGGCAAGGGGCAGCCAGTAAGCAAACGCTCGACCAGAAGTTAAACGCGATTCAAACTGCCGAGGCAGCCCTACAACAGGCAGAGGCAGATATGCGGGCGCAGCAGTCAGCCATCTCCAGGGCTAAATCGCAGGTTGTGAGAAATCAGCGTGCTTTACAGCAAGCGCAGGCAACTGTCAATGAAGGCACTGCCCAACTGGGGTACTACGCCATTACAGCGCCATTTGCGGGCATTGTGGGCAATATTCCAGTCAAGGTTGGGGATTTTGTTGATACCGCCAGCCAATTGCTCACCCTGACTCAGAATCGGCAGCTCGAAATCCGAATCGCGATTCCCCTGGAGCGCGCATCTGAACTGAAACGGGGGCTTCCTGTCAAGTTGCTGGATCAGCAGTATCGGGTATTACAGACCGGACAGATTTCATTTATTGCTCCTAATGTGGATCCAACCACCCAATCTGTAGAGGTGAAGGCCGTATTTCCAAACGTTGGAAATCAACTTCGAACCGCCCAATTTATGCGCACCAGGGTGGTTTGGAATACCCGTCCAGGCGTGTTAGTGCCGACAACCGCCATTTCCCGTCTGGGGGGTAAGGACTTTATCTTTGTGGCGACTTCGTTTAAGGACTCAGGCTGCAAAGAGCCAGCCAAGCCTGAGTTTGGTGGACCGATAAAAGTTGAACCAGGTCAGCTGACTGCGGCCCAAAGACCGATTAAGCTGGGCAAGATTGTGGGTAACGATCAGGAAGTCCTGGAAGGGGTGAGTGCGCGCGATCGCATCGTAACTTCTGGGATTCTGCAACTGCAAAACTGTGCCCCCATCGCTGAAGATAAGTAATTAATTGTCAGGTAAGTTTGGGGGTGGAGGGGCTTTCGCCGTAAGCGCTTAGCCGAACGGTGGAACCTATTGCCTGGAGGCAACGCCCCCACCACTCCTGCTTCTAATTAATGACGCTCACTTACTGATCAGGTGTCACCTGCCAGCAGGCAATGGGCATGGGCGATGGGCACGAGCAAATCCATGCCGTAGGCTGTTGGGCAATGGAAAGTTTTGAGTCCTGTTTTCCCCTGTATCCTTTATCTCCTAACCTCTACCCCCTGTTCCCGGCATCATGATTCTCTCTATCTCTGACTTTTTCATTAAACGCCCTGTGTTTGCAACGGTCTGCTCGATCGTGGTGACGCTGCTGGGTCTTGCCGCCATCCCAACCTTACCCGTTGCTCAATATCCAGACATTACTCCCCCCCAGGTCAGCGTTACATCCAACTACATTGGGGCAAATGCGGAGGTGGTGGAGTCCACGGTAACGAACATTCTGGAGCGGGAACTGAATGGCGTGGAAGGGGTGAAAT
>JBAUTA010000196.1:0-5840 GCA_049581985.1 Kovacikia sp. | reverse complement strand
ACCGCAACCCCTGTATGCTATTGCGGGGTTACAATCTGCGCCATGCTGAAACGTGGCTGGAAATTGCCCACCAGCGAGAGCATCACCAGCCAATTTCCTTACAGGAAGAATTCATTCAAGAGAGTCTGCGGCAACCGTCTGGAGTAGCGCTCGACGTTTTTATCTCTTACTCCCGGAAGGATTCGGAGTTTGCCCGTCGGCTGAATGAAGCCCTGCAGATTCAAGGCAAGACAACCTGGTTTGATCAGGAAAGCATTGCGGCTGGCAGCGCAGATTTTCAGCAGGAAATTTATCGCGGCATTGAGAGTGCCAATCACGTTTTGTTTATTATTTCGCCCAGTGCGATTAATTCACCCTATTGCAGCAGTGAGGTGGAGTACGCTGTCGGATTGAATAAACGGATGGTGACGGTGCTGTATCAGCCCGTGAATCCATCGAGCTTACCTGCGGCATTGGCAAGCGTGCAGTGGATTGACTTTAACCAGAAAGAGGGAGACTTTGACGCGAATTTAAACGTGCTATTGCGCACGTTAGACACGGATCCCGCCCACCTGAAAATGCATACCTGGCTCTTGGTGCGATCGCTCGAATGGGACACCAGAAATCGGGACGAAAGCCTGCTGCTGCGGGGAAGTACGCTGAAGGAAGTGCGCCAATGGCTGCTGGGAAGTGAAGCTAAATCTCCCCAACCCACCCGGTTGCAGCGGGATTATGTGACCGCATCGAACGCCATCGAAATTCAGCGGCAACGATCGGCACTGCGGCTCCAGCGAATCGGCTTAGGGATTATCAGTGTCATTTCTCTGGTGGCAATTGCACTCGGATTAACAGCCTTTAAGCAATACCGAGAGTCGGATCGGTTAAAGCTGCAAGCCCAAAGCGAGGAGATTATGGCACAAACCCGCAGCTCAGAGGCCATGTTTCAGTCCGATCGGGTCTTTGATGCCCTCCTGGAAGCCATGGGAGCAGGCATTCAGGCCCAGCGAGATGAATCCAATAACCAGCATTTGCGAACATCCGTGTTAACTGCCTTGCAGCAGTCTGTGTTCTGGGTGCGGGAGCGGCAGCGCATTAGCGGACACGATGGCATTATCTGGGCAGTGAGTATTAGTCCCGATGGAAAGCTCATTGCCTCTGCCAGTGGCGATGGAACGGTGAAGGTCTGGCAACCTGACGGCACTGCCATCCGAACCCTGCGGAGTCAACCCGGTGCCCAAATGTTAGCGGTGGCGTTTTCACCCGATGGCAAATCTCTGGCAACGGGTGAGTCCGGTGGACGGGTGGCACTGTGGCAGTTAGATACCTGGAAAAGCAGGACGTTGACTGGTAGCCCAGATCCAATCAACAGTCTTACGTTCAGTCCCGATGGGCGGACGTTAGCAGCAGGTGGCGAGGATGCGACGATTTACCTCTGGCAGCGGGACGGGATGGGACAGTTCCAGCCTCGACCGGATAAGCGGTTGACCGGACATGATGCCACGGTGAGATCGGTGTCCTTCAGCCCTGATGGCAAACTGCTGGCATCTGCCGGCGACGATCGCACTGTGCGCCTCTGGCAACGCAATGGAACGCTGATTAAAACCCTGGTGGGACATACTGCCCAGGTTCGCAGCGTGAGCTTTAGCCCAGATAGCCAGCGGCTAGTATCGGGAAGTTGGGATGAAACGATCCGGATCTGGCGGCGAGATGGTGCTCCGCTCCAAACAATTCGTGGGCCCGAAACGTTGATTCACGACGTCCACTTTACCCCAGATGGTCAGGCGATCGCCTCGGCGGGCTGGGATAAAACCATCAAACTCTGGACCCTGAATGGAATGTTGCGATCGACCCTGTCCGGGCACAGTGGGCAGGTGCGGCAAATTGCCTTCAACCCGATCAACAACACGCTGGTTTCCGTAGGGGGCGATCGCACGATTCGCATCTGGCAACTGCCGCGTCCACTGCTGGCAACCCTGCAAGGTCATCGGGCAAATGTTTACAGCGTTGCCTTTGCTCCCGATGGCAATCTCCTGGCTTCAGCGGGGGCCGATGACAATATCCAACTATGGGACCGCCGTGGATATCCGCTGCGTCGTCTGGCAGGGCACCAGGCCGTTGTTTGGTCCGTGCGCTTCCGCCCCGATGGGAAGCAGCTGGTGTCCGCCAGTTCTGACTATACGGTGAAGCTGTGGAGCCGTGAGGGCAAGCTACTCAAGACCCTGGAGGGACATGCTGGACCAGTCTACTACGCGGAGTTCAGCCCCGACGGAAAGTTGCTCGTGTCTGCCAGTGCCGATCAAACCGTGCGCATCTGGCGATCGGACGGCACCCTGGTGCGCACCCTGAGGGACTTCAAGCAGGGTGTATTGACCGCTCACTTTAGCCCCGATGGACGCACTCTGGCAACGGCTGGATGGGACAATGGGGTTCAGCTCTGGACTCTGGAGGGGAAATTGCGAACCATCCTGAAGGGGCATCAGGGCTGGGTTTACGACATCAGTTTTAGTCACGATGGTCAACAGATTTTAACGGGTAGTTACGATAACACTGCTAAACTCTGGACCGCAAACGGCAATCTGGTCACAACGCTGAAAGATCACGAGGATGGCGTCGTGGCCGTTCGCTTTAGCCAGGATGATCAACTCCTGGCGACTGCTAGCCATGACCATACTGTGAAGCTCTGGCGGCGAGATGGAACGCTGATTACCACTCTCCGGGGACATCGCGATCGCATCAGCGATCTGAACTTCAGCCCCGATGGTAAACTGCTGGCAACCGCCAGTGAAGATCAAACCGTTCTCCTGTGGAATCTAGATTTCCAGGGAGACCTCAATAAACTTCTGGTGCAGGGCTGTCGATGGATGCAGGATTACCTCCATTCTCCAGCGGGGGCGTCGCGATCGGAAATTCAGCAGTTCTGTAATTCCCAAAAACAACCCACCCAATTTTCCTCTAAAGCGGGGATGCACGACCATGGCTAAGAAAACGACCTATTACAACTATCTGCGCGATGAGATGAGTAGCCTCATCGACCAGTTACAGCTGCCCGATCTGCAAAAACAGACCCTTAAAAGCCGTTGGCTCGATCAGGTCGTGTGGGCAGACAAAAAGGCGGATCAGTGTCGTCGCTGGCACTACCGTCTGCGCCTGACCACCATCATTGGTGGGGTGATTCTGCCAGCCCTGGTTGGGATTAACTTCCAGGTGGATAAGAATAACCCCTATTTGCGAGGCTGGTTTCCCTATCTGCCCTTTGCCTTAAGTCAAATCATTGCGGTGAGTGCGGCGATCGAGGAGTTTTGTCGGTTTGGCGATCGCTGGCGCGACTATCGCCGCATGGCAGAAGATCTGAAGGCAGAAGGCTGGCAGTATCTTCAATTGAGCGGTCCCTATCAGTACAGCACCCTCACCGTGGGCGATCGACCGCAAGAATTGCCGCCTGCGGTAGAACCTCCTAAAAGCGCAACAAATCCTCTCCCTGCACCCACCCTCCTGAAAAAGCGCCTGACCCATGCCAAAAGTTATGCCCTGTTTGCCAGTCGAGTCGAAAGTATCATCAAAAATGATGTCCAGAACTACATCTCCGACTTGATGAAGCAGCAGCTCAAGGAAGATCAGGAAATCGAGAAATTGGTTGATTCAGCCAAAGGCGTCAGCCAGGATAAAACCCTGTTGTCGCAAACGTCCTTCAATGGTCAATCTTCTGATCCAGCTTTTGGCCCTCAGGCTTCAGCCTTTAATCCACAGCAAGGCGGTAGCCACCTACCCCCCTCCTCCCCAAATCGAGGGGGATATCCTTCCCCTGGCTATCCCAGGATGGGACCGCGAGCACCGAATTCTGCTGCCCCCATCGACCGGGATGCCCAAACTGACAGGCTGATCACCCCTTTTGAACCACTGGCGGCTTATACCAGTGAGATCGCACCTATGTTATCCACCCATCTCCTCTCCACGCAAACCGTAGGTAGCCTCAGAACCCTTCAAGACACAGAGTTTAAACTTAACCCCCAACCGTCCCAGACCTTGCCCGATTCGCAGAAAGTCTTCATCAGCAGTGGCAGCGTCTTTGGGCTATTGGCCTATGTGTCCGTTGACAATCATCACTACCATGTCACCCTGAGTCAGGGGTTGGGTGCCCAAAACCGCAATACCTGGTTTGTCTACGCGCCCCATGTTGAGTTACTCAACAACGATGGGCAACCCATCCAGGCGGTAGCGGCTGCAGGTTCCACCCAGCCTTCCCCGTTGACGACTGACTTGAATGCTGCGATCGCCGCTGCCACCAACAAATTGCGGGGTATCTCCACCGCTGACGGCCCCGATGGCGGCAACAATGCCTGCGCCTGGACTGTTAACCACGTCCTGCAAACCGCCGGGATCCCCCCTCTGGGCGACAATCCAAACTACGTACCCTCGCTTGTAGAGGCATTGAAAGGCGGACGAGGGCAGATTTTGGATAAGGATCAGGCCAGGGCGGGCGACCTGGTGATTGCCTGCGGAGAGGAACACATCGGCATTGGCCTGGATGACCACTGCAATCGGGTGCTGTCTAACTCCTCTTCGGCAGCCTCCTTCCGCTGGGAGACAGATACCGACTTTGATGGTTACTACGGTGGTTCCAGCACAATTTATCGGTTGATTCGATAACCCGGTCAAGAAAAGTAGGGAGGACAGGAAGAGTTTTGCCTGATGAATTTTGAATTAGGTAATCCAGCTTGCGAATTAAATGGTTTGTCATTAAGTAGCTGGGCGCAATTAAATATAAAGATGAGTTTGGGGGTGGAGGGGGGGGAACCCCCTGCCTGAGGGCGCAGCCCCCACTCCCCCTTCTTACAATTAATTAGGGCTACCTACTTAGCTTGATTTTTGCCCTCTGACTTCTGCCCTCTGACTTCCGACGTCTGCTCTCTGATTTCTACCTTCTAACCCCTCCTAGTTCATAAGTACTCAATCATGGCAAAGAGAAAAACCTACAACGATTACCTACGCGACGAGATGGGTGGGCTGATTGAGCAGCTACAACTCCCTGCTCTCTACAAGCAGTCGCTCAAGAATCGCTGGCTAGATCAGGTGGTATGGGCAGACAAAAAAGCGACCCAGTGTCGTCGCCGACATTACCAATTGCGACTGACGACGATTATTGGCGGGGTGATTTTGCCTGCATTAGTCGGCATTAACTTCGACGTGGGAAAGGACAATCCTTATCTGCGGGGCTGGTTTCCCTATCTGCCCTTTGCCTTAAGTCAGATCATTGCGGTGAGTGCAGCGATCGAGGAATTTTGTCGGTTTGGTGATCGCTGGCGTGACTATCGCCGCATGGCAGAAGATCTGAAGGCGGAGGGCTGGCAGTACCTCCAATCGAGCGGGCCCTACGCCAGTAGTAAAACCCATGCCCACGGCTACCCCCTGTTTGCCGGACGGGTGGAAAGCATCATTAAAAATGATGTCCAGAATTACATCTCTGACCTGCTGAAACAGCAAGCCAAACAGAACGAGGATGTGGAGAAGTTTGTGGAGTCGGCTCAAGCCGTTACCCAGGACAAAAGTTTGTTTATCAGACCAGAGCCAGCCTATCGACCGAGCGATCCGGCACCGGTTAATGAATCCGATCCCACTGCCTCCCTTTCCCCAAACCCTGCGGACTACCCCTCTACTTCCAACTCCGCTGCGTTTGCAGATACCCAACTGGATGGGGTGGCAACTCTGCTCTCACCGACGATCGCTACTCCCCCCGCAGGTGCGATCGCAGCCTCAACCATTGGCGTTGCAGGCACGCTACGAACCCGCCAGGATACGGAATTCAAGCTCAGTACGCAGCCTTCCCAAACCCTACCTGCCACGCAAAAGGTGCGGGTAAAAAG
>JBAUTA010000195.1:0-18331 GCA_049581985.1 Kovacikia sp. | reverse complement strand
TGTTTAGCCTTCCTGATTAATAAAGGGTAACAAGGCAATAATGCGCGCCCGCTTAATGGCTTGGGTTAAATCCCGCTGTTGTTTGGCCGTTAGCCCGGTGATGCGGCGGGGTAAGATTTTACCTCGTTCGGTAACAAATTTACGTAGCAGATCCACATCTTTGTAGTCGATCGGGTCTTCAGGCTTAATTGGAGAAACTCGGCGGCGGAAGTAGGTCATGGTCAATAAATCAGGTTTCAGGTTTCAAGTTTCAGATTCAGGTTTCAGATTCTAGATAGGCAGGTGGTCAAGGGAACAACCATGACACCTGACCTCCGGCTAGCTGAAACCTATTTAATCTCTTTGTGAACGGTATGCTTGTTGCAATGGGGGCAAAACTTTTTCAGTTCTAGCCGCGCGGTTGTGTTACGACGGTTTTTCATCGTCGTATAACGGGAGACTCCCGGCGATCGCTTATCGGTATTAGTGCGACACTCGGTACATTCCAGCGTAATAATAATGCGAACGCCTTTATTTTTAGCCATAGCCCTGGGGAATCAAAAACTGAATAGCATGTACGCAAACATCCATTATTTCACACGACGGCTGGCTTGGGCAAATAATTTTTTCAACTTAAGGTCGAGGGAGTAGCCGCGTCGGGTTTGCACCATCAGAGTCCGAGCAATGCGATCGTGAAATGCCTGTCGATATTCCGAATCTGTCAAGGCATAACTGCAGTCCGCCAATAGGGGAATTGGTGCAATCAAGATAAACCCATTGGTTGGGCTTAAATTAACCAATCCAATCAGCAGGAACAGCGCAGCGATGCCAGCCATGGATTCTCGCTGAAATAGTGCTTGTAGACCTGGAGTAGAACCGAGCCTGAAATCGGCAACTTTAATATCAAAAAGCCAGCGTCCTAAGCTTTGACCACGGTTCTTTTCTACCCAAACAACCCGTAACCCCAACCAGGTAAGGATAAACAGTGGAATTAATAAACCCTGTCCCCCCACAGAGCTGAACAGAGAAGCGGTCCCAAAATCTACTGCAAAAGCAGCAATTCTTCGATCCAAGGGGACCTTAGGAAAGTATCGGGGAGGAAAGGGCTCACCGTGCATAGGGATCTGGCTAGGGCGTCTTCTTTATGGTAGGCGACCTTCTAGCTCTCCCTACCTACTCTTCCCAAATGTCTTCCTGAGAAAGGGCCGTCTGTTCGGGAGACGCTTCTGGCTTCACTTCGGAGGGCGTTACGTCGGCACTGATCTCTTCAGTACTAGCCTCTTCAGTACTAGCCTCTTCAGTACTAGCCTCTTCAGTATTAGTCTCTTCTGCACTAGTCTCTAAGGGGGGTTTGGCAGTCTCCGGTTGGTTATCCGAACCAGGAGGTTCTACAACTGATTCTGTCAGGGTTGGAGAGGTTTCTTTCTCAAGATTGGAAGCTGTTTCAGCTTCAGACGGGGGAGGAGGAGCTGATTCTGGTGGTCGGTTAGATACTGTTTCTCCGATCGCCGGGGGTGAACCCTCAGGAGCGGCAGGAGATGCGGTGACTGGGAGCGGTTGAGCATCTGGAATCAGGGCAGGCAGGACCTGATTCAGCTGAAAGCCGAGGAGGGAGAAATTTTGCCGGATCTGCTCGACGGTATAGGGAGCAGTTGTTGAAAAGGTTGATTCGCTGGTTAACATGACGCTGAGGACGCTGACGGGCACCTGGGTGAAAAGATTACTCCCCAGAAAAGCGATCGCCGCCAAAAGCAACCCCAGCAATCGCCACTCCACCGGGAAGGGCACGACAGAGGTCGCAATCGCCGCTATCCCATAGATTTTAGCCAGGACAAACAGCAAAATAGCCGGTACGAACACCGCCAAAATCCGATTTCGTTGGGATTTGAAGAGGGTGAGCAAGCGGCGTTGATCTTCAGTCAGTTGCCCTGGTTTAAGGGCAACTGCCACCAGGCTAAAAATATAAAACGGTCGTTTCCACTGCATCCAGAGAATGGGTGCAATGCCAACCGCAGCAACCAGCAACAGTTCTAGCCAGGTAGGTAGAAATGGATCGCCCACCGAAAACCCAATCAGGCATAGCTCCAGGAATAGGGGAAGTGCCGCTAAACCAGCTAGATGAATCCACAGGTAGGGGTCAGACCAAAAAGAGCGCATAGCCAAACAGTAAAGCTCATGCCAAGTATAGAGCCTGACAAAAACAAAAAGACCTTGAACCTCAAACTCTAGCTATCGAAGGGTGCCAGGGTTGACTGTTCAAAGTCTTCAGGAGACTTTCTTAAGTTGAACTTCCTAAGTGGAACGCTGAGGTTGCTTGGTTACCCAAACTCCTCAGTTATTCCTCCGATCGCCTGCACCGCAACCGACCATTTCCTCAGTACAGGCCTCTCGCTGCTGCTTGATAGCTTTTAGCTGCTGAAGCAGGGATTCCATTTCTGCTTGAAGATGCAGAAACTTCGTTTGCTGATCGAGGCGGTATTGAGATTTCATAGCCTGCAACAGGCGGGACTGATGGGAGTCAAGCGGGCAACTTGTGGCTGTTTCAAAGCTAGAAACGGGTACGGACACACTAGACACCCTGGCTGAAGGATTGGTTATCAATGATTGACTAGTCATTTCTACTCACTTACACCACATTGGTATCTTAACCTAAACTTAACAAAAATGTAACCTGCTGTAACAAAACATTCTACTGGGAAATGGTCAATTTCGTAACTGGCTCTATAGCTGGCCTCATAACTGACCTTGCAACGGGTTGATTTTTAACAGCTCGATTTTGTAACTGGTCAATCTTATACGACATTGCCTCTTTTCCCGCAAGCGTATGGTTTCGCTATTGGTTGCTATCACAGGAGATGGTGGGATGAAGCTGAGATTCGGGGGTAGACTAGAATTTATCTGAATTTTAAACTTTGTAGAAGCAACCTTTCCTTTAACTCCTGTGACTGTATCTTTGTCTACCGATTTCCCTCTTTCAACTGAGTCTTCTGCTCAGAGTTCCCTTGCTGCACGGCAAAATTGGCGTGGCCTGATAAACGCCTATCGGCAATATCTACCCGTAACTGAACAAACCCCGGTGATCACGCTTCACGAAGGCAACACGCCACTGATCCCGGTTCCGGCGATCGCCGAGCAAATCGGCAGACAGGTGCAGGTCTATGTCAAGTACGATGGCTTAAATCCTACGGGCAGCTTCAAAGACCGGGGGATGACCATGGCCATCTCGAAAGCGAAGGAAGCCGGAGCAAAAGCGGTGATCTGCGCCAGTACGGGCAATACCTCTGCGGCGGCGGCGGCCTACGCGGGGCGGGCAGGTATGCGGGCATTTGTGTTGATTCCAGATGGCTATGTTGCCCTTGGCAAATTGGCCCAGGCGCTGCTCTATGGGGCTGAAGTTTTGGCCATCAAGGGCAATTTTGACCAGGCGCTGGAGATTGTGCGGGAAATGTCTGCCACCTATCCAGTGACCCTGGTGAACTCCGTTAATCCTTATCGCTTAGAAGGGCAAAAGACCGCTGCCTTTGAAGTCGTGGATGCCTTGGGGGATGCCCCCGATTGGCTCTGCATTCCGGTTGGTAATGCGGGAAACATTACGGCTTATTGGATGGGATTTTGCCAGTACCATCAGCAACAGCGTTGCACCAAATTGCCCCAGATGATGGGTTTTCAAGCAGCAGGAGCCGCTCCTTTGATTAGCGGCAAAGCTGTTTCACACCCCGAAACCCTGGCAACCGCAATCCGGATTGGGAATCCGGCCAACTGGGAACGGGCGATCGCCGTTCAAGCAGCCAGCCAGGGCAAATTTACCGCCGTCACTGATGCCGAAATTCTGGATGCCTACCGTTTACTGGCATCCCGCGAAGGCATTTTTTGCGAACCTGCCAGCGCTGCCTCCGTCGCCGGACTACTCAAAGTCAAAGACCAGGTTCCCCCTAATTCCACCATTGTCTGCGTTCTGACGGGCAATGGGCTGAAGGATCCTGACTGTGCCATTAAACACAGTCAAAGCCAGTTTAAACAGGGGCTTGAACCAGATTTGAAATCCGTAGCGGCGGCGATGGGGTTTTAGGGGAAAGGCTGGAGGCTGAAGGATGGGAAAACTGAAACTTTTATTCTTTAGCCTTCAGCCCTATCCCTTTCACCCATAACCTTCCCACTTGGGTTGCAACCACTAGGACATCCCCATAATTTCGTAGCCCGCATCAACGTAAAGGATCTGGCCAGTGACACCATTTGCCAGGTCACTGCAAAGGAAGGCTGCCGCATTACCCACTTCGGTTTGGGTGACGGTGCGCCGGAGGGGGGCAACCGCTTCTACGTGGTGAATCATATCCAGGATGCCACCAACAGCGGAGGAGGCGAGGGTGCGGATGGGACCAGCAGAGATCGCGTTGACCCGGATATTTTGAGGTCCTAAATCGGATGCCAGATAGCGCACGTTCATTTCCAGCGCAGCTTTGGCAATTCCCATGACATTGTAGTTAGGGATCACTTTTACCCCACCCAGGTAGGTCAACGTAACAACGCTGCCTCCTTCCGTCATTAACGGTTTAGCTGCGGCACAGAGCTTCACTAATGAGTAAGCGCTGATCTCCAGGGCTGTTGCGAAGCCTTCCCGGGAGGTGTTGACGAAATTTCCCGTTAAATCATCCTTGTTAGCAAAGGCAAGACAGTGGATTAAAATATCCAGTTTGCCCCACTGATTTTTGACGGCTTCAAAAGCTGCCTGAACTTGAGCCTCATCCTGCACATTACAGGGAACAAACAGACTCGGCTGAAGGGGTTCCACCAGTTCTGCAACCTTTTTTTCGAGCCGTCCCTTATCATCCGGCAGATACGTAACCCCGATATTCGCCCCCGCCTTGTGGAGTTGTTGGGCAATTCCCCAGGCGATCGAGCGATTGTTGGCAATGCCAGTCACAAGGGCGTTTTTTCCGGTCAGATTTAGCATAACTCTCACAATTCAATGGCAACTACGAGAATACTCAAAGATGGGGTAAAACGGAAAGCCCTTAGGGTTCTGAATTAATGCATTTGTTCGGCGGATGGATTAACTGTGGCTAATATAGTCTTACAATCACCAAAATTCCTTGATTCAAGGACGATTTCTGGGGTTACCCTATTGGCTAAAGCGCCTGGAGAGTTGCGATAAAGTCAATTGTGTAACAACAGGCACAAAAAACCTCCCTGGACTAAGTTTAAGTGTTTTAAGTTACAGATCCTTCGAGCAAACTTCCGTGTTAAGTAGCTGGGCGCAATTAAATAAAAGATGAGTTTGGGGGTGGAGGGGTGGAACCCTTTGCCTGGGGGCGCAGCCCCCACTCCCCCTGCTTACAATTAATTAGAGCTACCTACTTATTGAGTTGATTTGTAACTTTTGGGAATTTTGTTGGGCAACAGGTAGGGGATATGGTAGTGACGCAAGATAGACCACTCGCGGCTGTATTCCGCCAAATTGGCGGAGGGGCATTTCCGCCTGTTGTCGAAACTTTTGAACGGGGTAAAACGATTTTCTTCCCAGGTGATCCGGCAGAGCGGGTTTACTTTTTACTTAAGGGCGCAGTCAAGCTTTCCAGAGTCTATGAAGCAGGCGAGGAGATTACGGTTGCACTACTGCGGGAAAATAGCGTTTTTGGAGTTCTTTCCCTGATTACGGGGCATAAATCCGATCGCTTCTATCACGCAGTCGCGTTTACGCCCGTGGAGCTCCTGTCGGTTCCCATTGAGCAGATGGAAAAATCGTTGAAGGATAGTCCTGAATTATCAATGGTGCTGCTGCGGGGGTTGTCTTCCCGGATTCTGCAAACAGAAATGATGATCGAAACCCTGGCACACCGGGATATGGGTTCCCGTCTGGTCAGCTTTCTACTCATTTTGTGCCGTGATTTTGGTGTTCCCAGCAGCGAGGGAATCACGATCGATCTGAAACTTTCCCACCAGGCCATTGCGGAAGCGATCGGCTCCACCCGTGTAACCGTCACCCGCTTACTGGGAGATCTGCGCCAGGATAGGATGATTTCGATTCACAAGAAAAAAATCACGGTTCATAATCCGGTGACCCTCAGTCAGCAGTTTACCTAAATGGACCGCAAAAGGCTGGCGGTAAGGGGAAGGGAACTCGATCTTTTTCAATTCACGATCCTTATAACGATACAACTTGCGGAAACATAGGGTAGGCTGTAGTTGAGTTTGCCCGTGAAGATCGTCCCTATCGATCATCAGGTAGGGCGTGGTGTTTTGGAGAGTGAATGTCCACCGGGTATATCCTGATTTTGGCAGTATTGCTGCTGGGTGGGTTTATTGCAACCGTTGGCGATCGCATTGGCACCCGGGTTGGCAAAGCTCGCCTCAGCTTGTTCAATTTGCGCCCCCGCAAGACAGCGACCCTGGTCACGATTCTGACTGGAACTGTGATCTCTGCATCGACTTTAGGAATTTTGTTTGCGGCCAGTGAGTATCTGCGAACTGGAGTGTTTGAGCTTGACAACATCCAGAAGCAACTGAGACGGAACCGTTCTCAGCTGCAGGAGACCACGGATCAAAAAAAGCAAGTTGAAGATGAACTGGTGAAGGCGCAGTCCGATCGAAAATCGGTGCAGAGGCAATTGTCTGGTACAAAAAGACAACTGGCCGAGACAGATCGTTCTCTGAGGTCGGCGATCGCCGGACAAGCCCAGGCCCAGGCAGCCAAAGCCCGTACCGCAGAGGAGTTGAACCGGATTCAGAGTCAGGTTCGAGCCAGGATTAGTGAACTCAACAACGAAATCAGACAACTTCAAACCGAGAAAAATCAACTGAATGCCCAAAAGGATCAGGAGATCAGGGCGAAGGAAGTCCAGCTTAAGCAGTTGGAGTCTCAGCAAGAATATTTAACCAGGGAAGTGCGGAAGCTAGAACAGGCAGCTCAAGGGCTACGGCTTGGCAATGTGGCAATACTGAGAGGACAGGTTCTTGCCACCGCAGTTGTGCGAATTACCGATCCCGCCAGTGCTAAACAGGCAGTTGATCAACTCCTGAGCGAAGCCAACCGGACAGCCATCCGATTAATTCGACCGGGCACAAATGATCAGATTATTCAAATTACCAAATCCGAGGTTGAGCAACTGGTTGACCGCATGAGCGACGGCCAGGACTATGTGGTTCGGATCTTCTCCGCGGCCAACTACCTGATTGGGGAACAACGGATCCAGGTTTTTACCGATGCCGTGCGTAATCAGGTTGTCTTTTTAGCAGGGGATGTGGTGGCCGCAACCACCCTGGATCCGTCCAAAATGTCTGACAATCAGATTCAAGACCGGATTAATCTATTGATTGCAGCCGCTAACTTTCGTGCCCGCAGCCTGGGCATTTTGAATGACTCTGTGAGCATTGGGCGCGTTCAGGATCTGATTACGTTTATCGACCAGCTCAGGCAATATAACCAGATGGTGGAGTTAAAAGCAGTTGCAGCCGACGTTACCTCTACGGCTGGACCACTCAAGATAGAGTTAATAGCAGCGCAAAATGGAACAATTCTGTTTCGCACAAAGAAACCAGCCCCTAGTCCTGTTGTTCAATAACTTGCGATCGCATGTACTCCAGTTCTTCTTCTGATTCTGACCAACCCGTCATTCTGGGGTTTGATCCTGGTCGTCGCAAATGCGGGCTGGCTGTGATGGGGGTCGATCGGGCGCTCCGCTATCATCAGGTCGTTGCGACGGAGGAAGCAATCTCTACGATCCAAACCCTGCGTCAACAGTTTCCGATTTCCCTTCTGGTCATGGGCGATCAAACCACTGCCAAGGACTGGAAGCAAAAACTCAGTACTGACCTGCCGGATCCGTTGCGCATCGTCATGGTAGATGAGCGTTACAGCACTCTCGAAGCCCGCGATCGCTACTGGCAAATGTTCCCTCCTAAAGGACTCTACTATCTGGTTCCCCAGTCTTTCCGCCGAATTCCCCGCCCGATCGATGATATTGTCGCAATCCTATTGATTGAACGATACCTGGAACGGTTGGTTAACTGAATCTAGCCAGTTGCAGAGCATATAGCCGCTTATAGAGCCATGGCTTAGCAGGGGAACAGAAAGGAAGAGATTGGAGCTAGAAACTCACCCACAGGCCTGAGTAGGACAACGCCACCCCAGGCGAGTGGGCTGTTCATAGACTTTTTTGAGCGTATTCAGATCCCTAGGGGAAATGGCAGGCGGATTGCGAACCTGGGAGAAGTACATAACATCGGTTTCTAAGGGACTGTGCCCCCAGATACCAAGGGCGTGTCCCAATTCATGTCGGGCAGATGCCTGGAGGTAGGAAGGAGCCTGATCAGGCCGCAGGTGGATAGTAAAACGTTGGGCAAGCAGAGAGGCTGAGGGAGGGAGCGGAGCGGGGGGAGGCGTTTGATTAACGTCCTGCTGGGTTGCCCCAGGGTGGGAGTCAGCGGGAAGGGGTTGGGCATAGAACTCAAAGCGAGTTTCGGCGGAGCGGGCACGCCCCAGAGAAAGGGTTGGGCGACTTTCTCGGATAGCGCCCGCTTGTCCGGTAGAGGCGGGTTCAAGCCGAAGAGGTGGGGGCGATCGCCAAACCGTAATATCTGCAGCCTGGGATTGATTCACTATTTTTAGAGGTAAATAGGGATTCCACTCCTGCACTGCCGCTGAAACTGCCTTAATCCAATCTTTTGACCGCTTTGCCGTAAAGGGATTGGCAGATTCTTCAGGGGTCAGGGGCTGAATGTAAACACTAATGGGAAACTGGGACCAGACAAGGTAACCCACAGGAACCCGTTTTACCTGATCAAAATAGTCTCCTGAGTTTTTAGCATCTTTCCACTCTGCCAGGGCCATAGGCAACGGATGCACTTGCAGGGGAGGCAGTTTAGAAATCACAGGGGAAGCGGACAGGGTCAAAACCAACCCGGCACCAAAAACCAGGGCTAGAAATCCTTTAGGCCATCGCCAAGTCCAAAAATTAAAGTCCAAGCCAGTCCTATTTGGGTAGCCAGTTCGCGCTTAAGATCACCGTCAGCCCCATAAAGAGGACGGTCAACACCCATGTAGCCCGGTTCAAAGCGGTTTCGGCGCTTTTGGTGCTGGTGAAAAGCTGCGCCTGCCCACCCAGCCCACCCAGCCCATCTCCTTTAGGGCTATGGAGTAGAACCAGAACAATCAAACCCAGGGCGGAGATCGCCCAAATGGCTTCAATTACAGAATTAATTGTCATCAGATAACCTTAACGGGGAGTGGGAAGTAGGGAGTAGTGTCTCTAACCCTAACTCCAATTTTATAGTTTATAGCCCAATGTTCCCCAGCGTCTACCTGCCGATCTCGGAGCAGCGGGTCAGCGGGCAACCCGGACGGGGGTGCGGTTAGGCTTAAATTCCACATCCGCTGGCAGGATCATGGAACGCCCTGTCATTTCTGGGGGTTGGGGGAGCTTCAGGATTTCCAGGATGGTGGGGGCAATGTCCGCAAGGCAACCATCCGTTCGGAGGGGGACTTCAGTGCCATGGCCGGGAATTTTCAGCCCTTCTCCTTCCACCAGAATGAAGGGCACAGGGTTGGTGGTATGCGCCGTCCAGGGATTACCCTGGTCGTCCCACATCAGTTCGGCGTTACCGTGATCGGCAATGATGATAGCGGTGCCGCCAACTTGACTAATGCTTTCCAGAAGTTGCCCCAAGCTGCGATCGACCGTTTCCAATGCCTGAACCGTAGGCTCAATCTTGCCCGTGTGTCCAACCATATCTGGGTTGGCATAGTTGAGCACAATTAGAGAGTAAATGCGCTTGTGAATCGCTGCGATCGCCCCTGTGGTCACCTTCTCAGCAGACATGGTAGGGGCCCGATCGTAGGTTGCCACCATGGGACTGGGAATTAGTTCCCGATCTTCGCCGGCAAAGGGTTCCTCTATTCCACCGTTAAAGAAGTAGGTTACATGGGCATATTTTTCTGTCTCAGCGGTGCGGAGTTGGCGCAGACCATGCTGGGCAATGACCTGACCCAAAATGTTGTTCAAATTTTGAGGCTCGAAGGCAATCAGGACAGGAAGACTTGCATCGTATTGGGTAAAGGTGGCAAAGACAAGGGGGTGAATCAGTTGCCGCTCAAACCCCTGGAAGTTGGGATCGACAAACGCCTGGGTCAGTTGGCGGGCGCGATCGGGGCGGAAGTTAAAGAAAATGACCCCATCTCCAGGCTCTACCGCTCCCGGTGCGATCCGGGTTGGCAGCACAAACTCGTCCATCAGATCGGCATCATAGGAAGCCTGCAACACCTCTAAAGCCGATTGCCCGTCTCCCGCGCCATCCTGGGTCATCACATCGTAGGCAAGCTTGACCCGATCCCAGCGCCGATCGCGATCCATGCTGTAGTAACGACCACTAAGGGTGACGATTTTCCCAATCTCAACCTTGGCAATGTAGTCCTCAAGCTGCTGAATGGATTCCTTGCCTGAGTTTGGTGGTGTATCACGGCCATCGGTAATCACATGGATACAGACATCAGTCAGAAGCTGATCCTTAGCCATATCCAACAACCCAAACAGGTGGCTCAGATGGGAGTGAACACCACCCTCCGAACACAGACCGACGAGATGCAATTTCTTGCCGTTGCGCTTGACTTCCTGAAACGCTTTAACCAGGGCAGCATTGCTAAGCAAGGTCCCATCTTCGATCGCATCTGAAATTCTGACAAGTTCCTGAGGAACTACCCGTCCGGCTCCGATATTAAGGTGCCCGACCTCGGAGTTCCCCATTTGCCCTTCAGGCAGACCAACCGCCTTGCCTGAGGTGCGAATTAAGGTGTGGGGATAGGCTGCCCAAAGACTATCCATCACGGGAGTATGGGCCGCCGCGACTGCGTTGCCGTCAGTCTCTTCGCGGTAGCCCCAGCCATCCAAAATAATCAATACCACTGGAGAGACAGGCACCTGCGCCATAAGTCAACTGGTCCTTCCACTGAATGAATTCTCCGCAAATCATAGCATTGCCGTCGATATCGTTAAATTAGCTAGCACCCTAGAATTTTAAATTCTCTGTTTTCGGCACCCTTGCATTAGCCTGGACTGGTTGACGGACAAATCTAACGGACAAACCTCGTAGTAGGGATTGACCAGGGGCACGAAACCCGATCCCTACAGAGATTTTACAGCGCTAACCCCGCCTCCAGATTTGCAGCGTTTCAGAAGTCTAGATGAGCGAATCATGAGCGAATCAGTGATCGACAGCAAAGCAATGCCATACCGAACAGATCCCAAATTTAAGATGAAGACTTAGGGAAAATTGGTCAGTCAGCAAAGAGTAGAAACCTACCTACAGGTATGCCATACATGTCTACCGACAAGGCAACTCTTGAAAAGGAAACAAACGAAATCTTTACATTGAAGCCGCCAAAAATTTTTAACAGACCACAACATTGATTGAATGCTCCCAATTATTTTAATCTTGCAAAGACCCTGGGATGATGATCCCAAGAATTCTCTGATTAACTTCTTCCAGTCGTCTTTTTGGTTTTTTCCTTTTCCTTTTGTTTGGTTCGTTTAGCAGCAGCTTTGGCAGCTTTTTCAGCTTCGATCGCGGCTAGCTGCTCCTTTTCTTTCTCCTCGGCAATTTTATCCAGGTAATAGTGGTAATCACCCCGGTAAAGGACTAATTCACCATTCCGAATTTCCACAATTTTGTTGGCGACCTGGGAGATAAAGTAGCGATCGTGGGAGACGATAATAACAGTCCCATCGTAATTTTGGATCGATTCCTCCAGCATTTCCTTGGCGGGAATATCCAGGTGATTGGTTGGTTCGTCCAGAATCAGTAAGTTGGCAGGACGGAGAAGCATTTTTGCCAAAGCCAACCGTGCTTTCTCCCCCCCACTTAGAGCTTCTACTTTCTTGAAAACCGTATCCCCACTAAACAGGAAGCGTCCCAACAATGTCCGAACTTCCTCATTCGTCCATTTGGGCATCTCGTCGTGAATGGTTTGCATCACGGTTCTATTGAGATCGAGGGCCTCTGCCTGATTTTGCTCGAAGTAACCGGGGATCACGTTATGATCCCCTAACTTAATCGTGCCTTCAGTGGGCTGTTCCATTCCCATCATCAGATGCAGCAGGGTAGATTTTCCAGCCCCATTGGGACCCAGAAAAGCGACCCGATCGCCCCGTTCGAGCAATAAATTTGCACCTAGAAACAGAATCTTATCGTCGTAGGCATGGGTCAGGTCTTTGATCTGGATGACTTCCCGGCCACTGCGAGGAGCAGGCGGAAATCGGAAATGAAGGGTTCTCAACCCGGCATCGGGAGCTTCAATCCGTTCAATCTTGTCTAGTTGCTTCTCGCGGCTTTTTGCCTGGGTGCTGCGGGTGGCGCTGGCGCGGAAGCGATCGACAAATGCCTGCTGTTTTTCCAGTTCCTTTTGTTGGCGTTCAAAGGCGCTGAGTTGGGCTTCCTGTTGTTCAGCCTTTTGTTGTAGATAGGCGGAGTAATTGCCAAGATAGGTGGTGGAAACGCCCCGTTCGGTTTCGACAATCTGGGTACAGAGGCGATCGAGGAATTCCCGGTCGTGGGAGACAATTACCATGGGTGTGGTTAAACCCTTGAGGTAGATTTCTAGCCACTCGATCGTTTCCAAATCTAGATGGTTGGTCGGTTCATCCAGCAGCAAGAGATCGGGCTTTTGCAGCAAAATTTTGCCCAAACTCATCCGCATCTGCCAACCGCCACTGAAGGCACTGACCAGGCGATCGCCATCCTCCGGGGCAAACCCCATTTCTGGCAAGATCTTTTCAATCCGGGACTCTAACCCGTAACCATCCATTCCTTCAAATTGGCGCTGAAACCGATCCATCTGGTGCAAGAGCTTATCCAGGGCATCGGGATCGGCAGTTTCCATTTCCCGATGGACCTGGGCCAGTGCTTCGTGGACTTCGTTCGCTTCCTTAAATGCCCGCCAGAACTCCTCTCGCACTGTACGAGTCGGATCAACTTCAAATTCTTGAGTCAGGTAGGCGATGTGCAGACTGGCAGGACGGATCACCTCACCGGTCGTTGGCTCAATTTCCCCAGAGATAATTTTGAGCTGGGTAGATTTTCCCGCACCGTTAACCCCGACCAAACCAATGCGATCGCCTGGTTTGACTTCCCAATTGATATCCTTCAGGACTTCGCCAGTCGGATAAATTTTGCTGACGTGTTCCAGCCGCAACATCGAAATGATCCCCAAAGATGAAGTTGTGTAAAAAGCAGTCCTTTCCAGCCTAATACCATTTTGGATTTTGGATTTGTGATTTTGAATTGTAGAAGGAGGTCATCGGTAAACAGGCATAATTAATTATAAAAAGGATTAGGTTAGGGTTGTCCTTGGCGGGCGATGGTTACGCTGAATCTGGCCCATTTCAGAGTAGTGATGCTACTTAGTCAACCCAATTTGAAACACTTAATACCAATTTAAATAGCGAACAGGGCACGATTGGGGACGGGGTGCAGGGGTGGAATTCCTGGCTGGGGGCGAAGCCCCCACAGCCCCATCTACAACCTTCATTTTTTAAATTGGTATAACTTCATTCCAACCCAAATTTTTTCAGCCGCAGGCTAACCGCTGTCTGGTTTGCGATCGTCCCAGGATTCAGATTTTTGTAGACCAATCAGCAGGCAGGTGAAATTAATTGCAAAATAGAGTATCTGCTCAATTTGTCTATCATGCCTGCTCCTTTACGCATTCTTTTGACCCCCGAAGAAGACCGCACCTTAACGGAACTGCGCCTGGCTCAGCACCTTCCCCAGCGTACCCGTGACCGCGCCCATATGCTGCGTCTGAATGCCCAGGGATGGAACGTACCCACGATCGCTGAAATGTTTGAATGCCATCCCCATACGGTTAGAGCCACCCTGCGACGATGGGAAGAGCGGGGCTTGGGGGGACTGTGGGAAGCACCCGGACGGGGAGCAAAACCAAAGTGGCAAGCCTCAGACCTGGAGTATCTAACGGACTGTTTAGAGCAAGAACCCCACACCTACACCAGTCTGCAATTAGCCAAAAAACTCAAACAAGAGCGGTTAGTGGATTTGAGTGGTGACCGATTACGCCGACTACTGAAAAAAAAGCGTAATTACTCAGGGTGAAAAACACCTGTTTCAGGTCTGTAGCAGGTGATGTCCCTGCTTTTTGAGCGTGGATAGATAACTGCGAAGCGGATACCGATTCAAAAGAACTGGAACCTTACCCCCGGTTTCCTCCCACTCCCAATGGTTCTAACGGTAGGGTGACGGTAAAGGTCGTGCCCCGATCGACTTCACTTGTAACATCGATCGTGCCCGCATGGGCATCCACAGAATGCTTTACAATGGCTAGCCCTAACCCTGTCCCTTCAATATTGCCTACATTAGCCGCCCGATGGAAGGACTCAAATAGGTGCTCCAGATCGGAGGCTGGAATCCCTATCCCGTGATCACGGATTTGAAAGGTAGCTGTTCCATGCTGGCAGGCGAGAGTGAAATGAACGTTACCTCCTGGCCGTGAATATTTCAAAGCATTCGAAAGTAAATTAGTCAGAATCTGTTGTAGTAGGCGAGCATCCATACAGGCGAGCTCACACGAGTTTTGCTCAACAAAGGTAATGGTAATGTGATTACGTTCAGCAATGAGCGCCACCGCATCGACTAGATCACGGCAAAATTGCTGCAAGTTGAGGGGGGTTGGGTTGAATTCCAACTTACCGGCTTCTATTTTGCTGATCAATAAAACATCGTTGAGGAGTGCTGTCATGCGTCGAATCGCCGCTTGAATTTGCTCATAGTGACGCTGCTTGTGGGTTTCTGTCCAGCTATGGCTAGAAGCTTCGAGCAGTTCAGTCGAAGATAAAATGGTTGTCAACGGAGTCCGAAACTCATGGGACACCATTGAGACAAAGCGTGATTTAAGCTCGTTAAGCTCTTTTTCACGGGCCAGCGCATTCAGGACGCTTGCTTCTACCCGTTTACGTTCAGTAACGTCCCGCTGAATGGATACCCAGTGGGTATACCAGCCAGTTTCATCGGAGATCGGGACAATATTCAGCTCGACCCAAAATTCAGTGCCATTTTTGTGATAGTTGATTAATTCAACCTTCACCGGCTTCCAATCTGTGAGCGCTGCCCGAATTCGATCCAGGACAGCCCGATCGCTCTTCTCCCCCTGGAGGATACGGGGTGTTTTGCCCAGTACCTCTTCCAGGGCATAGCCGGTCATGCGGGTAAACGCTGCGTTGACGTAAATAATCCGGGGACCCATGTCATCAATGGGTTCTGCTTCGGTAATCAGGATGGCATCATTGGCGTTGACCACAACTGACTCGAGTAAGCGCAACTGTTCCTGCGCGGCTTTACTCTTGCTCACATCCCGAAAGACTAAAACAGCACCGTATAACTCATTGTTCAGGGTGCGGATTGGGGCGCAGCTATCGGCGATCGGAATTTCCTTCTGATCTGCCGTTAACAGGAGCGTCCCATTTTCTAACTCAACCGTCATCCCCGCTTGCAAGGCCGCCTCAACGGGATTTTTAGCGGGTTGTCGGGTTTTTTCATTAATGATGCGAAAGACCGTATTCACCGATTGTCCTTGGGCGGCTGCGTAATTCCAACCGGTCAACGCTTCAGCTACCGGGTTCATAAAGGTAATCCTGGCTTCCCGATCGGTGGCAATGACCGCATCCCCAATACTCGCCAGCGTTACCTGCAACCACTTACGCTGCTGCTGAAGAGCCTCTTCCACCTGTCTTTCTTCGGTAACGTCGATGCCCGTACAGATGAGATATTCCACCATCCCAGACTGATCAAGCAGCACCGTATTGGACCAGGCGATTAGCCGTTGCATCCCATCTTTAGCGATCCAGGGACTCTCATACTTCTGGGGAAAATCGCTCGGACGGGGGTTTTCCATGACCTGTTTGAGCTGATCGGACGCCTGGGCCGGTGATGCTAACAGATTAAAGTCTAACTCCCAAATTTTTTTTCCCTTAACATCCATAAAGGAATACCCCGTGGTGCTTTCACACATTCGATTGAAGCGCAGCACCTGGCCCTGGGCATTCAACACCACAACTAAGGCAGCGGCGGTATCGAGGACAACCTCGGTAAAATCCCGCTCTTGTTTTAAGATAATCTCCGTTTGTTTGCGGGCTTTAATTTCACGATTGATCAGGTAGAAAATGCTCCAAAGGATGGCGAGAATGATACCAAGACCACTGATTAATACCAGCGTTACGACGTGGGAACTTGCCTCAGCGTTTCGAGAGCGCTCGTTTAATAAGGTGTTTTCCTCTACGTCCATGGCATGCAGCACCTGATGAATGTCATTCAGGAGACGATCGCTTTTTTGGATCAGCAGCAACCGTGATGACACCGCAAAATTATTGGAAGAATGATTAGAAGAATCCTTGGCTTGATAACCGTTGATGTTTTCCTGAAGAATGCCTAACATCTGCTGGATTAATATTTCCAACCTGTCTAAGCGCCGCTGTTGGCTGGGGTTATCCTTAGTTAATTGGCGCAAATGTTTCAGTTGTTGAGGGAGTTCGGCGATCGCGACATCATAGGATGCCAGGTAAGACTTCTGCCCAGCAGTCAGGTAGCTGCGTTCTCCGATCAGGGCATCTTTGAGATTAGACCTGAGGGTGACTAAGTCGGTCAGCACTTCACGGGAATGCTCAACCCTCCAAACCATTTGCCCATACTGAGCTAATGCGTGAAAAAAGAGTGCGCCAATTCCCAGCAGGATGGCTGAGGAAAGCCCAAATCCGCCAATCACAGTCTTAAAAAATCCTGGACGTTTCCGATGCTGGCGTTCGAAGGTTGTGCGTTCCTGGGCGATCGCTTGCCGCCGCTGTTCCAGTTCCTTAACCACCTGACGGCTTAACGCCTGTAACGCCTCGATTTGCTCCGGGGGGACTGTCGTTCGCGGCTGATAATCAATAACACAAAGTGTCCCTAGAGGATGACCAGAAGCGGAAAGCAGGGGAACACCCATATAAAATCGAATATGCGGTGCTTCCCGCACCAATGGATTGGTAGCAAAGCGCTCGTCCGCCAATGCATCCAGAACGATAAAGACATCAGACTGTTGAATTGCATAGTTACAAAAGGCAACATCACGGCAGGTTTCTGTCACATCTAACCCAACCCTGGACTTAAACCATTGACGATTCGTGTCAATCAGGCTCACTAAGGCGATCGGTGTTTGGCAGATCTGACTGGCTAGCCGAGTCATATCGTCAAAGGCGGCTTCCGGTGGGGTGTCTAGAATCCGATACTGTAGTAGCGCAGCAAGTCTTGCTGTTTCGTTGGCTGGTAAGGGTGGGTTCATCGGTTTGTTCTGTCTTTTATTCCAGTTACACCTTTGGCGGGAGTAACCATGCCCATGGGTTTGGCTGTGCTTGGTATCTAGAGGTGCTTTTCAGTCGCCAGTAAGGCGGCAAATGCGGTTGGCGGTTGGGGACGGCTAAATAAGTAGCCCTGAACCTGATCACAGTGATATTGCTTTAAGCAGCTCAGCTCTGCAGCGGTTTCGACGCCTTCGGCAATCACCGTTAAATCTAAGTCGTGAGCCATTTGAGTCACGGCTCCCACAATCACCTGATTCTTAGGGTTGGTGTCAAGATTGCGCACAAAGCACTGATCAATCTTTAGGGTGTCAAACGGAAATTGCTGAAGATAGTTGAGCGAGGAGTACCCTGTGCCAAAATCATCCATTGAGATATGCACACCCAAGGCTTTCAGATCGTTCAACGTCGCGATCGCGGCCTCCGGATTTTGCATGACGCAGCTTTCTGTGATCTCCAACTCCAACCACGCTGGAGCCAGTCCTGTTTCTTGCAACACCCGCGCAATGAGCTGGCTTAAATCTGGTTGATTAAACTGTCGGGTTGACAGGTTAACAGCGACCTGTATGGGCGGCAGTCCTTCCAGGTGCCATGCCTGTGCCTGCTGACAGGCCGTTTGCAAGACCCATTCCCCAATCGGAATAATTAACCCGGTTGCTTCGGCGAGGGGAATAAAGATAGCAGGCGAGATCATGCCTCGTTCGGGCTGCTGCCAGCGTAACAAGGCTTCAACCCCGCTAATTTTTCCTGTTTGCAGATTTACCTGGGGCTGATAGTAAAGCTGAAACTCTGACTGTGCTAGCGCTTCATGCAGGCAGGCTTCGATCGCCATTTGGTCAGCCGTGCGAGCATTGAGCGCTGATGTGAAGAACTGGTAGTGATGAGTCCCATGCTGCTGACCCGCCTCAGCCGCTAGGTCCGCATTTTTGAGCAGCGTGTCGATGCTTGAGCCATCGGCAGGATATAGGGTAATGCCAGTACTTGCGGTCAAATAGAACTTTTCCTGTTTCAGGGTAAATGGC
>JBAUTA010000194.1:0-5616 GCA_049581985.1 Kovacikia sp. | reverse complement strand
AGACCAAAACGAAAGTTTTGGAGGGGGGTAAAGGGGGGAAACCCCCTTTTGGGGGCGAAGCCCCCACTCCCCTATGTTGCAAAATTTATGATTTGCAACACTAGTTATTTTGGGGTGGCGCAACGGTTGCCTTGACGGCAACCGTCTTGACTCCCTTAATTTCCTTTGCTAGCGGTTCGACTTTAGCAAGTTGTTCCCGCGTCGAAACGGTTCCTGACACAGTCACAGCCCCATCTTTAGCATTTACCGTCAGTTTGCTAGAGGGAATGTTGGCCTCCAGCTTACCCCGGACTTCGCTTTCAAGATCGCCATCCGCCCGCTTCATCTGGTCACCGCCGACATCATTCCTTTGCTCGCGTGCCCGGATGTCAGACTCTATTTGCTTCTTACGGGTATCGCTGGTGGCATCATTTTGATTCGTCTGAGCAGTGTTGGTTGCAGGCGGCTGCCCGTTGTTGTCCGTTGAATTAGGAGCGTTTGACGCAGTTTTAGCGTTACACGCTCCTAAAGTGATGACCAGCGCACTACCTAGTAAGAAAGGAACAATTTTTTTCATGGAAGTAATCCTCTAATGTTGGTATCACAATCCCGCTACTAGAGGGATACTGCACGAAACCTCCCTCTAGATCGGCAATCTTTTGAACTACTTAAAGTCTGGTGGGATCACCCGGATAGGGAGTACCCGTAGGAGGCATAGTGGCAGCAGGATGAACGGTCTGATCGCTATCACTCATGGGGGAGTCATAAATACCCCATTCCTGAATGCCACGCCGACTGAGGATGGTTTCAGCCCGTCGGATTTCTTCCTCTGACCCTTCAACCATGATCAGATAGTCGCCCCTTGAAACCCGATCACTATAGACACGCGCCCGGTCTTCGGGAATTCCCAAACCGACTAAACCGCCAACTAAACCGCCAGCTGCGGCACCAATTGCACCGCCTGCCAGGGTCGTTGCCAGGGCAGTTGCGGCAGCCCCCCCTAACATAATGGGACCAATGCCAGGAATGGCCGCTACGCCTAAACCCACCAACAGACCTGTCAGTCCGCCCAAAGCGCCCCCGGTGACTGCGCCTGTTTTAGCGCCTTCATCGGCTTCCGTATCATGGGCGGCATGTTTGGTTCCTTCAGCAATCCGATCGCCTGCATTGCCTTGCGCAATTTGATCGTGGCGATCGGTATCCCGTCCCACCAACGACACCCTGTCCATCGAAAAACCGCTATCTCTCAATTCGCGCAGCGCAGTTTCCGCCTCCTGGTAGGTGGAGAAAGTACCCACTGCTCGCTTGTGATGTCCTAAAACCATTTTTTCCTCCCTTCGTCCTGCAAAAGCAACAATGCATAGAGACGAAATTTAGTTTGTTATTAACATCACTATTTTGCTTGGGGTATTTGCGGCTACCATCAGCCTGGAGGGATAACTAATTGATCAGTCTGCGGAAAGATCGCGTATCCGCTCTCCCTCCGAATTCACAGGTTTCTTTCGGCACAGACCAGTATTGCGAACCCAAATTTTGCAATAGGGGGATGGGGGGACACTCTCCCCAGGATCGGAAGCTCAGCCTCTTGCCTCTGTTCAGGACTGGCCTCTGTTCAGGACTTGATCGAGGATTTGCCTCTGTTCAGGACTTGCATGCCCACGATCGCCTTGGGAAGAAGGGGGGAACGATTCACCCTCCCACCCTTGCCCGATGATTTTCTACTCTTTTCCTAAGAGAACTCCTTTTGAAGCAATCCTTTACCTACCGCAATAAAGCGGTAATCGCCAGGGAACTGGTGCCATTCACATGCAATTCCCGTTCAAACACAAATTCACCATAGTCTGCCAGGTTATCCAATCCCACCACATTCAGGAGCACTTCAGCAGCCAACCAGATTATTGCTTTAACAAAACCCGATTTTAAATAGCGCTTCATGGCTGGGACCTCCTGCTAATCGGCGAATCTTCTGCGCTTGCGGCCTAAAGAGGTTATGTCAACCTCTATAAACCTTTCAGTCAGACCGCCAGGAATTGTGCCAGCAGTTACAAGAGTTTACAGGAGGAGAAGAGGAAAGGGGGAGGGGCGTTGTTTACGTTTCTGCCCGACACCTGGCCTGCGCTACAGTTGTAAAGCGTATATCGCTCTGGCTATCCCATGACTGGCTCACCAATCTTGACAGACAAACCCGATCGACCCATGCGAGAGACCGATTGGCGGTTGTTTTTGCGGTTAATTCCCTACGGGTTGCGGCACAATCGCTTGTTGGGAATTTCCATGCTGTTACTCATTCCTTCGGCGATCTCAGTCGCAGTGCGACCGATGTTGATTGGGGAAGCCATTTCGCTGATTAAGCGTGAGCCAACCACCAGCCAATGGGCGATGGCCCTGCGGGAACTGCCGCTGCACACGGGCATCAATATCCTGGCAGGGTTGTTGCTGCTGGTGCTGTTAATCCGCGCCGTGCTGGATGCATGGCAGGGCTATTTGGTCCAAAAAGTCGGTCAATACATTACGGCTGATATCCGGGATGACCTGTTTCACCATGTTTTGTCACTGGCGATGCGCTACTTTGACCGCACTCCCGTAGGGCGGTTAATTACCCGTTTAACCAGTGATGTCGAGGCGTTGGGGGATGTGTTTTCAACGGGAGCGATCGGCATTCTGGGCGATCTGTTTTTGCTGCTAGTGCTGGCGATCGCCATGTTTCTGCGACAGTGGCAACTGGCATTAATGCTGGTGATCATGCTAATTCCCGTAACAGTGCTGATTGTTTACTTTCAGCAACAATTTCGCAAGGCAAACTACCGCGCCCGCGAAGAACTGTCTGCTCTTAACTCGATGCTGCAAGAGAACATCGTCGGCATTAACGTAGTCCAACTATTTCGGCGGGAAGGCTTTAATAGCGAACTTTTCCGTAAGATCAATCGCCGCTACATCAAAGAAGTAGACCGGACTATTTTCCATGACTCAGCGATTTCTTCAACCTTGGAGTGGATTTCGCTCGTGGCGATCGCAGGTGTCCTGTGGCTAGGCGGGTTGCTCGTTTTAGGAAAAAACCTGTATCTTGGGCAACTGGCTGAGTTCATCCTGTTTGCCCAGCTTCTGTTTGATCCGCTCAGACAGTTTGCCGAAAAATTTACAGCAATTCAGGCAGGTTTTACCGCTGTTGAACGGGTCAGCGATATTTTAGATGAACCCATTGAAATCCGCGATTCTGAAACTCCCAAAACGCTTCATTCAGACACCAGTGCTCCCGTTGGAGAAATTCGCTTTGAGCATGTCTGGTTTGGCTACAAACCAGATGAGTATGTCTTAAAAGATCTGGACTTTGTGATCCATCCAGGCGAAAAAGTTGCCCTGGTTGGGCCAACGGGCGCGGGTAAAAGCTCCATCGTTCGCCTGCTGAGCCGTCTGTATGAGCCAACCAGAGGCAGAATCCTGGTAGATGGTCTAGATATCCGCGATTTACCCCAAACCGAACTCCGCCGGCATGTTGGGGTCATTCTCCAGGATGGGTTTGTGTTTGCCGGAGATGTCAAAAGCAATATCACCCTGGGAGAAACCTACTCGTTTGCCGAAATTCAATCAGCGGCTCAGCGCACCAATGTTGACCGTTTAATCGAACAACTACCCAACGGATACGATACCCTTCTGCGGGAACGGGGCACCAACCTCTCCGGTGGACAGAAACAACTGCTGGCATTTGCCCGTGCCGCCATTCGCCATCCCCGCATTCTGGTGTTGGATGAAGCAACTGCCAGCCTGGATGTGGGCACTGAGGCGCTAATTCAGCAGGCTTTGGAACACCTACTGGAAGAATGCACCGCCATCATCATTGCCCATCGTCTATCTACCATTCGGAATTGCGATCGCATCCTTGTTCTTAAGCGTGGTCAACTGGTTGAATCCGGTAGCCACGCACAACTTCTAGCGCAAGGCGGACTGTATGCCAATTTGCACCAATTGCAAATGCTGGAGGGGGATAGGTGAGAAGGAGAGAGAAAAAAGGGGTAAAGAGGGAGAGAGGAAGGTTCAATCTCTTCGCAATCGCTCTGGTACGCCTACAGGCGAAAGACCTGCGATCGCTCTGAGATTTTGACTGCGGAGTAATTCAGTGAAATTCAGATGGGGGCGGCCTTCGATGTCTGCAACGGATTGGATCGAAGAAAGCAGATGGCGGGCGGCGTCTGTTTCACTGTAGCCACGGCGTTGGGCGACCCTGAGGGCGGCCTCGTCGGCTTCTAGCTCTTTTTCGGGATTGCGATTATTCCGCCAGATCTGGGTGCCCGCAATTGCACTCAGCCCACTGGCGACAATAATGCCCACAGGATCAGCCTGAACCAGTTCTACGACTGCTCCGATTACGCCTGCCAGTACAATTCCTTGATAGAGATTGGGACGAAACCATTTAACTCCAGTCAGCCAACTGACCGATCGCAGCATCAGCAAATCCCGTTCGGAGCGAGGCAGACGGCTCCACAGGTCAAAATTAATCCACACCGGACGCTCCCGTATCCACGGGGTTGGAAAAGGGCTATCTATCACCACCGATTGCTCTGGCTTGCTGACCAATTTAGTGGTCATTCGACCCGAAGCAGGCATGATATCCAGAAGACGGCGAATCTCTAGATCAGGATTCATATTCTCGCTCTAAATCACTAAGAGGATGCTTTAAAAGTCCCTGATGGGGTATCAAAACTGCCCAGATTGTCTAACATCCCAGCCTATACCTTTTCAAACACTCTCTAACAACCACAGCTGACAACAATTATTTTAAATTAGTATCAACAAGCTCTGGCTATTTGACTCAGCTTGGACTTCCGCCAGGAACAATCTTTCACAACGATTGTAGGCTATTGGCGATCGCCGCAACGGCTGCGGGCACCTGTCCAGCCCCTGATTGGGTCGCTGCAATTAAGACAATTAGAATTTGTTTAGGCGAGGGACGCACTAAAATAACACCGCCCATGGGTTGAGCATTGCCCCCGATCGTCAAGGTACCTGTCCAGTTAATCACCACACCTCCCCCGGCTTCGAGTTGAGGTTGTCCGGGTTGGAAGCTTTCACCGCGTTGGAATACGCTGCTTGCTACCTTCGCTAACCCTTCACCATTATCGATCGCGCTTAAACCAATAGGGATCCCTGGTGGCTGCGCCTGGACAACTACAGAATAGGCCAAACTGCCATCAGCAGCTTCTATTAATACGGAACCTGCAAGGGGGCTGACCTTGAAGTTTTCCACAATTCCAATCTTGAACCGACCGGACGGATCGCGATAATCCCCATTCAGGGTAAGCGGAGGAGCCGTGGAAGCAGGGGGAGCAAGGACAGGGGCAGGGGTGAGAGCGGGAGAAGCGGGGGAAGGAAGAGTAGCAGAGGGAGTGGTGGAAGGGGGGGTGGAAGGGGGGGTGGAAGAGGGGGGGGTGGAAGAAGGAAGCGGAGTTTGAGCCTGGACGGTGGATAGATTAGCGAATGGATGTTCAGGTTGGAAAATAGACTGGAAAACGGGTGAAGCACTGCTGATCGCCACCGTGATGCCCACCAATATCGCCAATCCTGTCAGTAAAATCTGCCGTAATTTCATGGGTCACTTGCCAATAATCGCCTTACTGCCAAAATCAAACACTCCTGCGACTG
>JBAUTA010000193.1:0-3094 GCA_049581985.1 Kovacikia sp. | reverse complement strand
ACCCTGTTGACTGCTCTTGCGGTGAGCTAAGGCAACAGAGAGTAGTCTTCTCTACTCCTGATTAGTTGAAACCGTCTGCACTAGTATTGACTCTTCTCCTAATTAGCCCCAGTTTTGCGACTGGGGTTTTTTCTGTTGAAGGAGGCGATCTCAGTCCGCGTGTCTGGGCAGGCGTTGGTGGGTTATCAGATGAGGAAACGCTACGCCTTACTATCCCTCTCAAGGACGTACTGGTTTCTGGTTACGGCTGGTTTGGGGGCAATAGTGGTCCCAGCCCCTCCAAAGGTTGCTATACAAGGATTCAATATCGCAATCCAATCTCAATTGATGGGTAAAACCGCTTCAGGATGGGGAATACCAATTTAAAGCGCAAACACGGCAGATGGAAATGGGGTGCAGGGGTTCCACCCCTGTATCCTGTCCTAACCAACATGACTACGGCTATACCTTGTGGAGCATGACAGCTCTCACCTAAGAATTCTTTAAAACTAAGAAACCCTCTCTATGAGAGGGTTTCTTTTGATCGGAGCGGCGGGATTCGAACCCACGACCCCTACTACCCCAAAGTAGTGCGCTACCAAGCTGCGCTACGCCCCGATGCGCTTAACCAGCATAACATACGTGAAAGCTTCCTTCAAAACACCTCTAGCAATTGCATCGCTTGAATGAGTTCAGGCACCGCAGATACCGACCAGCATCCTTCGCCCCGCCGTCCGTTCAATAAGATCAGATGCAGGCTGTAGGCGTGGGGATACCCCGCGGCCTCCAACCAGAGCAAGTCACTTTCAGCTTCACAGGCGATCGCCTCCTGATCCATCAGTTCATTGCCCATTTGCGCTAAGGTCTCTGCCAGTTGGTTCAAAAGCCGACAGAAGTCATTCATCTCAGCTTCTGTGAGTTCTATGGCCCAATCATCCGTTCCCACCAGACCTTTGAACTCCTCAGCGCCAGGGTCCCAGCCTAAGCGCCAGCCCGATCCGTTTCTAATCATCCGGCTCATTGAGCGATCATCACCCGCCACCCCCTCTTTGCGGACTGAAAGCATCCACCAGGGCTTGAATTAGAGCATTGCGCTGGGTTAGGTTTAAGCGGTTAATGGCAACGATGTCGCCCTCTAGAGGGTTTTTTCGCAGGGTATTGTGGCTGGGATAGGTAGACTCTTCCATCGCCCCATTTACGCCGAGATAATCAGCCAACGTCACCTTCCAATCTAATCGGTAGAAGGGAGGACGCCCTTTCAAATAAACGTGATAGCGGATCAAACGACCCACTAGCGTATTATCCGGGTCAACCTTCCCCGTTTCTCTGCTGACGTACTGATTTTCCAGGGGTAAGTCAGGTACACGCTGGTAAACTGCCCGCCAAACCTCATCCGGTCGCAGAAGTTGGGCTGAGACAGGTTGGGGGGCAAAAAAATGGGCAATCTGAAGGTTCCCGATCGCCCCTCCTAGGCCCAGAATGATCACCAGTGCCAGCCCAATGCCAGCACGCTGGATACGGTTGCGGTTTCTTGCCATGCAAGCGGATCACTCACCAATAATTTCTGGTTGGGTTAACTCATCGGACATTTCGACAATTGCCCGCATCACAGGTTTCATGGTTGGATCATCAACGCTTTCAAAATCTTCAAAGCGACGACGTTTTGCCCGATTTGCCACCTGAACAGTAATTCGATAACGGTTAGAGGCTGCTGCAATCAATTCATCAGCCCGACGCATTACCTGAGTGCTATCGAACACGGGACGCTTGTGTATGGAACCCATAAATGTTGGAGGTATTTGAAGATGATCAAGCTACAGTTTACCAAGAGTTTAAAGGTTCTGCCGTAGGGAGAGCGGATCTCAAATTTTCGATAAAGATTTGAAAAGTTTTATACAGAGTGCTAAAGTCCAATCTAGCCTGTTGGAAGCCCATGCAATTCTTTCCTTAAGTTTTCCATGCAAACTGCTGCCGCTTTTTTGCGATCGCGTCCACCCTCAACCATCCAATCTCTAAAGATCGTAGCCTTGGGAGATAGCCTGATTTACGGGTTCGGTGATCCAGTCGGTGGCGGCTGGGTAGAACGCCTGCGGCGAAGCTGGATGGAGCCCCATAGTCCTGGTCATGCCCTTTATAACCTAGGCGTTCGGGGAGATGGGGTAAAGCAAGTTGACCGCCGTTTGGAAGACGAATTTCGCAACCGGGGTGAAATTCGGAATCGACAACCAGACCTGATCATTTTATCGGTTGGTGTGAATGACTCCGCCCGCTTGTCTCGCCCCGATGGACGCAACCTGACAAACTTCGATGAGTTCCAAACTGAAATGGACACCTTGCTGCACCGGGCACAGCGACTCTGTCCAGTTCTGTTCATCGGTATGGTGCCGATCGATGAAGCTCGAATGCCCTTCCTGGACTGTCTTTATTACAATCATGCAGACCAGTATCGCTATAAGGAAGCCACCCAGTTAGCCTGTCAGTCAGCCCAAATTCCCTATCTAGATATTTTTTCACGCTGGTTAGAACGGGGAGAAGACTGGTGCCGGGCCCAGTTGAGCCAGGATGGGCTGCACCCCAACGTGTCGGGTTATCAGGCGTTATTAGAGGAAGTCCTCCAGTGGAAGCCTTTTAGGGATCGGGTTTTAAGATGACCTTGTTAGTAGTGGCAACGGGCAATCCTGGCAAGCTCAAGGAGATGCAGTCAAACCTGATGGGGTTGGATTGGGAATTAACGCTCAAACCAGCGGAATTAGAAATTGAAGAAACCGGGGAAACATTTGCTGACAATGCCTGTCTGAAAGCGTCACAAATTGCATTAGCGACCGGACAATGGGCGATCGCGGATGATTCCGGTTTGGCAGTCGATGCGTTAAATGGTGCGCCGGGTGTCTATTCTGCCCGCTATGGTAAAACAGATACGGAACGAATCGAGCGCTTGCTCCATGAGTTAGGAAGTCAGCCAAATCGAGATGCCCACTTTGTTTGTGTGATAGCGGTTGCCCAACCCGACGGGCAGATCGTTTTGCAAGCTGAAGGAATCTGTTCGGGCAAAATCCTCCATGAACCTCGTGGCTCCAGCGGGTTTGGCTATGACCCCGTTTTTTATGTGCCTGAG
>JBAUTA010000192.1:0-1928 GCA_049581985.1 Kovacikia sp. | reverse complement strand
TTTTTTACTTTGGGGGCCAGTCCCAACCTGCTTGCTTAAAGATGCTGCGAACCGTCCCCTTCGGCAAATCCTTTTTAGGGTGAGGGACGGTCACTCTCCCCAGTTCAAAGGGATGACGATAGTTGTGATGGGAGCCGCGTACATTGACGAGAATCCATCCCTCGGCCTTAAGTCGGGCAATAATGTCACGGCTGTTCATGCCGCTATTATTACACACGGTACACAAGCATATCTACTTTAGTTCCCTGCTTTCATCAAAATCAAAGCTTAAAACCACGAAAACTCGTCAATTTAAGATCCAGCTTAGTATTTAATTCCAGATATGTAATCAATATCTGGATTACATTAAAAGTTACATTAAAAACCGTATGGTAGAATTTGGGGGCTAGGATTATTGATGCCATTGGGTTTGAGGTGGGTGTGAGTAGAAAGATCAATCTGCTCTGTTTGGAGTGCAGCAGGCTTGCTCAGTCGGAGGCGATCGCCCTTCCGCAGCAGCAATTCCAAATTCAAAATTTTCGGAGCCTGAAACCCTCGATTTACCGTTCAAATCAAGCTCAATTGAAGGGACTTCCTCGGCAGAAACGACGCAAATCTGTTCTGAATTTGGAATTGCTGCTTCCTCAGTCCCTATTTCTTCACAACTATCGCCAGGGGGTACACAGCTATGACAACCCTTTCATCCCACAATCTCAAAGCGGAGCCAATGATTCTCCCAGGGCAAGCTGGGCATGCTTCTGCGAAAGAAATACGCTCCCGGATTGTGATCATGGGGGCAGCTGGTCGGGACTTTCACAACTTTAATTTGGTCTACCGTGAGAATCCCAAGGTTGAGGTGGTGGCCTTTACCGCCGCCCAGATCGGCGGCATTAGCGATCGTCGCTATCCTGATAGCTTAGCTGGGGCTCTGTACCCCGATGGAATTGAGATTGTCGATGAATCTGAACTGGAGTCTCTGTGTCGAGAACATCGGATTAATCAGGTTGTATTTGCCTATAGCGATGTCCCCCATGCCCAGGTCATGCACCTAGCTTCAAAAGTCTTGGCATCGGGCGCGGATTTTCTGATGCTAGGGCCAGAGCGCACCATGATAAAGGCTTCGGTGCCAGTCATTGCCATCTCTGCCGTGCGGACAGGCTGCGGGAAGTCTCAAGTCACCCGCTGGCTATCTAAATTGCTGCGGCAACAAGGTTTTCGCATTGCCGTGATTCGCCATCCCATGCCCTATGGCGATCTGGAGCGCCAGAGGGTACAGCGATTCGCGACCAGAGCCGATCTGGATACAGCGAATTGCACTCTGGAAGAGCGTGAGGAATATGAACCGCACTTGGTCGTGGGGAACATCGTCTTTGCAGGGGTGGACTATGCAGATATCGTGACTCAGGCGTCCATCGAAGCTGACTTGATTCTCTGGGACGGCGGCAATAATGATTTTCCCTTCCTGCGCCCCGATCTCCACATTGTATTGGTTGACCCCCTGCGGCCAGGACATGAAACGACCCATCACCCTGGTGAGGCGGTACTACGGATGGCGGATGTTGTGGTGGTGGCAAAGGTAGATGCGGCGGCAACAGCAGATGTCCAGCGGGTGATTGAGACGGTTCAGTCGATAAATCCCAGAGCCACGCTGGTGCGGGGCGCTTCCCCAATTACCCTGGAGCATCCTGAACTTGTCAAAGGTCAAAGGGTCTTAGTGATCGAGGATGGCCCCACCACCACCCATGGCGGAATGCCCTATGGAGCTGGATACGTAGCGGCAACTCGTGCTCAGGCGGGAACGATCGTCGATCCCAGAACCTTTGCGGTGCCTGAAATAGCAACCATCTATACGCAGTATCCACACATAGGGAGAATACTACCTGCGATGGGCTACTCAGCGGCTCAATTAGAGGGACTGCGGCAAACCATTAACCGTACCGATGCAGATG
>JBAUTA010000191.1:0-2747 GCA_049581985.1 Kovacikia sp. | reverse complement strand
TTAAACTTGCCTGTTTGAGCCCTGGAAACCTTATTTTCCAGGAAATTTGTTTGAAAGGCAGCTTAAAGACGATTTCAAGTCATCTTCAATAAATCAAAAGGATTGCGATCGCCTTGACCAAGGCGATCGTAATCCTTTAATCGTTTTTGCCAGGAGGGTAAGGGACTGATCAACGGTTTTTGTTACCGTTGAGTGACTAAGCCTCTTCGGCGGTGGAATGGATAACAGGCAGTAACACCGTAAAGGTAGAACCTTCACCCAATTTGCTTTTGACTGAAATAGACCCACCGCAGTGAATCAGGAGTTGTTGCACAATCGTCAACCCTAAGCCCGCACCACTGCTGGTCTCTTCTGCGGATTGCCGCACCCGGTAGAACCGATCAAAAATTTTTGGGATTTCATTGGGTGTAATCCCAATCCCTGTATCACGGAACTCTAGTTGAACGTAATCCCCCTGTTGCTTAGCCCGTACCCAAACCTGGCCGCCCCTGGGGGTAAATTTGATGCTGTTATGTAGCAGGTTGATCATAATTTGCTTGAGCCAATTGCTCATGCAGGAAACAGGTGGCAACCCTTCGGGCACCGTGTAGGCCAGCATTACGCCCTTTTCCTCGGCGACGGGCTGGTAGGTGCTAACGACCCCAGGAACGACCTCCGCTAAGTAGATAGGTTGAATATTCCGGTCAATCACCTGCTCAAGCTGCACCAGATCTAGCAGACTGGTAATCAGGGAACTTTGGCGATCGCACTCTTTCTCGATCAAATCCATATAGCGCTTCCGCTGCGGTGGTTTGATGTTAGGAGAATTCAAGAGGGTCAAGGCCGTTTTGATCGTTGTTAGGGGGGTTCGCAATTCCTGTCCCACATTGTTGAGAAACTCATCTTTTAACTGGATCGTGCTAACAAGTTCTTCATTATGTAATTGCAAAGATTCTGCTGCCTCGGCCTGCTTGCGGTATGCCGTATTGCGCTGGGAAAGTTCTTCCTGACGCTGGATTTGTTTGGTAAACAGTTGCCCAAGTGTGAGCAAATTGGGAGGGGCAATCGGTATTTCAGCAATTAACCGTTGCCAGTGAGATACAAGCTCAACGGAAGCTTCAGATTTCGTTGTTATATCGGTCTGGGATCCCTCAAGTTGACCTGGCTGGTGGATTGTGACAGCACATTCAAGCCCCCCTAGAACCCGCAGAATCAATCCTGCATCAAACGAACATAGGGCCAGTAAGTGCTGCCGTTTTTCATGGGCATCCTCCGCTGTAGATCCAGACTCCCTTGTCCCTATTCCAGGTTCCTGCGAGGCAGAAGCTGCTTTTGAAGCATGAGCTGAGCGGGGTCGGTGAGCCAGAACCATGGCCTGAAATTGGCTTGACCAGATGAGCAAAAAGTATTCACGTCGAAGCTGGCTTTCAGGGGCGAGTTGGATTGAAATAAGGTCTTGAATACCGGAAATCGGTTGACCATGGTTGTCCTCAATAGGACTGGGCTTGCCGTTGGAAGCGATCGCCGAACCAGGGATGCCTACCTCCTCTGGCCCCTCGTCTCGATAGGTTCTAAACTGAAAAACCCCTCTCGGTATTCCTTTTAAAAGGCTATATCGTTCAAGCTCTGCCTGCCAGACCTCCCCTCTAGGTAACTTTGCCCACACAACAGCGGGTATATTTTGCTCAATCAACACATCTATGAAAGAGCTAACAACAGACTTAAGCGTTGCAGGACCTACTTGCAATACAAGGGATGGCTGATTTGCGCCAAGAGCTATCTCATAAAGGGAATCATCTGAAGCTGGAATTGAGTTCATGGACAAATAGAAGGGAAGGGCAAGTTCCAGAGGTGAAAGCTCAACGATCGCTGGAGGAAGCAAAATTAATTGCTGCAAGAGGTCTAACCTCCCTATCAGATTCTATAGCGATTCTTCCTTAGATGAAGCATGATCTAGCGCCTGGCTCCTCGCCCTGCTCCCAACAGTAACCTCTTTCCCCGCTGACTCTTGGGCCAGGTTTCAGCCATGAAATGCCGATTAAAAGTAAAGAAAATCATAGGATGACGAGTCATAGAGGCATGTATCAAGGCTGCAAGAACAGACATGCCTTTTCCATCCAGTTGACGAACGATTGTCATATTTCTCGCCTATTTTAGTCTTGAGAGGTTATTCAGAAGCATAAATTGCGGGTTGGTCATTCCTGTACCTTTGGGCATCCTATATTTACTTAACCCAATAGACATTACTAGATGAAATTTTGTTAATGATGTCCGTTGTGCGTTGAGAAGCCGTTGAAATAACCTTGAATGGAGTATTTCTATCTCCACAGGAATTTGCTGCTGCGAAAGTTCTTTATCACCTGGAAATTATCATGACAGCCCTGTCCAATATCCTGAGCCGTCCTGGTCGCACACTTACAACGTTCACGGGTTCTATAATTGCTGCTGCCAACGAATTAGAAAAAAAACATTCCACCTTAGGGCTGATACCTGGCTCAACGGCCCATGACCAGATTTATCAGGTTCTCCGCGCTACTGGCTATAACTCCACCAGCTATCTAGCGTTAGAGTCTGACAAGCAGCATTTTCTTCATCCAGCGACGGCAGCTGTGACTGCCTATGCGGTGTTTAATCGGATTGCGATCTCAGCTGGTGAGCCGATCTGCTCTCCGGCTGAACTTCCGTTTGCGATCGATGAGTTCATTACCTTTTCCCATCAACAGCAGTTACGTCCTCTCTTTTTTGAAGTGACTGAGCCTACTGTGCCC
>JBAUTA010000190.1:0-1782 GCA_049581985.1 Kovacikia sp. | reverse complement strand
CCAGTAAGGCACGTAGCAATCGGTCCAAGCATGGTGTGAGCTTTCAGCAAGCCAGTCAAGTCTTTAGAGATCCGATGGCGTTGACTCTTTTTGATGAGGAACACAGTTTAGATGAGGAGCGTTGGACGACTTTAGGACAGCTAGCGGATGGTCAATACTTATTGGTGATTCACACCTTTGAACAACAGGGCGATCGCGCGGATATCCGAATTATTTCGGCACGAAAAGCGACTAAGAATGAAATTAGTCAGTATAAGGGAAAATGATGAAGCCAGAATACGATTTCTCGAAGGCGGAGCGCGGTAAGTTTTATCACCCAAATGCAAAGTTTAATATTCCAATTTATTTAGATGAAGAGGTATTGGAATATTTTACTAAGCAGGCAGAAACGAAAGGGATTGATTTGACTGAGATGATTAATGATCTGCTCAAGAAGGATATTGCTCTGATTGAAGGGAGCAAATAGTCGATCGCCAGAATAGTAAGGTGGGCATTGGTGATAGGCAGTTGTTTCTCATCAGAAAATGTAGCGATGCCCACACTACATGATCGGCTCAGCTTCTACCCTCGACCCAACAATGAGACACAACCCAGAGCTAGCCGCCGGTTAGTGGGAGGAAACGCGCTAGAATTAAGTGCGATGTGCAGGGAACCTCGTGATGTTCGTACCTGAGAGAGCAGCATTCGAAAAACAGCGCCAATCCCACCGCGTTTCAATGCACCACCACCAGCGCCGTGCGGTTCACAGACAGGCCAGCTGGGACGAGTCGGCTACGAGAGAGAACATCTCCCCAGAAAGCGGCGCGGGGTTGTTACATCTGTCCATGTCATCGATCCTCCCGACGGTCCCCCTCGTCTACGATGGGGTCAACCCTTCCTCAGCGAGTCGAGGGCCATCGTCCTACGACGACCCACGCGCTGGAGTCGTGCAGATGTCCAAGAAAACCATGTCGCTCGCTTGACTTCCATTCCAGCGTCCCAACCCCAGCGATCGCCTGTCCTAATTCGCCTGGATTTTGCTTACCTGCCAGGGTCAAATCCGCAGCCAACTACAGCTCGGTTTCCATTAGAGGCTGTCCCGATTTAACCTGTCCGGACCACTTGAAGCCCTGACGAGCATAAATCCCCTGAAGTGTCGATGTACTCATGCCAGGTGCTTCTGGGCCAACTCCCAGGCGAGCTTTCTTGTAACCGCTTTTCTTCCCTTCCTGGTTAGCGGCTGAAATCAGCGATTTGGAAATACCTTTCTGACGATGGGCTGGGTCAACCCAGAGGTCAGCAATTTGCATCTGGGAGCGATCGGGTGCTCCTTTGATTTTTACCGTGCCAACCTGCTGGTGAGTGCCTTGATTCACAGCGGTAATCTCCTGAAACCCATCCACACTGGCTTTCGGGGAGGTAATTTGAACCTGAGGCGATGGGTCTGCATTTTCCTGCTTTTGCAGCGGGGCAGGCGTTTTCATCTGAGCGGCTTTCTGCCCCAGGTTGTCGGCTTCCTGTTCTAAAGAGGACTGGTCGTTAACCGGTAAGCCATTGACCTGGGTAGTGGGTTTGACTCTGCCCTGCCGCTGTTGCACAACATGGGCGAGTTCATGGCCGAGCAGGGCCTGGCCTGACCGGGTGTCAGGGTTGAATTGACCGGGAGCAAAGTGGACGTGGTTACCCTGGGTGTAGGCGATCGCTCCAACAGACCCAACATGATTACCTTCATGGATTTTGACGTTGGCAAAACTGGCGTTGAAGGCGCTTTCCATCTGTGTGCGGAGTGGTGCAGGGATAGCG
>JBAUTA010000189.1:0-7904 GCA_049581985.1 Kovacikia sp. | reverse complement strand
TTTTTTAGGAAATCTCGTTCCATTTGAACGCGTTTGAGGTCACGGCGTAACTCATTGAGTTCTTTACGTTCTGTAGAGGTTAGTTGGCCTTGGGGTTCTGTCTGGACATCAACCTGGGCTTGCTTGACCCATTTGCGCAGGGCGCTGTCTGTTAATCCCATTTCTTTGGCAACTTGGCTGACGGGTTTACCTGATTGGTTAACAATCCTGACTGCCTCTGCCTTCTGCTCGTCTGTGAATATCCTGCGGGGTTTTTGTGTCATCTGAACATTCTCCAAGGTTATTGACTCTTTGGGAATGTCCACTTTTTCGGGGGAAGGTCAGTGTTGGAACACCACTGGAATGGAGACATTCTGGATGAAATTGACACTGTCGTGAAGTTTGCCCAGACGATGCGGTGGATGGGCAAACTTCCTATCGTCACGCTGGTCACACAGATTTATCAGACTGGTGTGAAGTTGACCCAAACAGCGATGGCTCAAGTTGAAACCCAAATTCAACGACTCACCAATTCAAAGCTAGAAGGGCTTCCTAATCTCGGAAAGTGGTTTGTGGATATTACGTATAAGGTAGAGAGATAGTGGAACGATTTCTTTCTTGGAAGTCCCTAACAGTGTTGAACAAGGTGCTGTACTTCATTTTGAAGCGATACGAAAATACTATTGGCCAGATAGCAAGTTTAACAGATCGCATCTATAGTTGGCATAAACTTATTTCTTTAACTACAATATTTTGACGAACAACCTCCTACTCTAGATTCTTTGTAAGGTATACAATTCTACAAGAAAAGAGCCTTGCTATTTCAAATTTTTCGTCGAAGAAGCCTAGAGCAAATTAACTTCCTAGAGGTTCCTGTATGAATGAAATGCCCTTGTTACCGATAGTGATAAAGCGTAATTTTTGGAATGCGCTTGCCGCATTTGCATCAGCCATTGGCGCATCGTTAGTATATTTGGTCATTACGCAACCACTTTATCAAGCCTCATCTAGACTTATACTTGATGAGCGACGCACTAGCGTATCTGAGCTAGGACGAAATTTAGCAGCAGCACCTGTACCAGGAAACGCCAACCCAATCGCGACCCAAGCTGAATTAGTCACATCCAAGCAGCTTATAGTTAGGTCTCTAAGTCTAATACAAAATGTAGATCGTGTACAAAAACCACTCCCTACGGCGGATGACGTAAAGGGTCGATTGCAAGTTAAAATTTTGCCTGCCACAAATATTCTTGAGGTTATCTATCAGAATCCTAATCCTCGAATGGCCGCAGAAGTAGTCAATGCCATTGCTAGAGCTACAGTACAAGAGAGCGGGGAAAGCATCCGTCGAGAGGCTTTCTCTGTTCGACAATTTATTGAATCTCAAATACCGCAACAAGAAGGGAAGTTACAAAGAGCTGAAGCGGAAGAAAGCCGGTTCAAAGCATCCCGAGGAATAATCTCTATTGATACCCAATCTAATAGCCTTGTTGCAAGCTTAACAACTATTGAAGATCAAGAACGTACTCTGATTGCTCAATTACAAGAATCTCAACTAAAAAATAAGCGGCTACAACGTGTCACTGGAGTAGATGGGGTTGAGAGTGCTTATATTTCATCTCGAGTTGGGCAAGACGAAGAGCTGAAAGATTTACGACGTCGCCTTTCTGAAATGGATGCTCAAGTTGCGGATAAAAGTTCTCGGTTAGCAGATCAAAATCCAGAAATGTTAGACCTGATTCAAAAACGAGATGAAACTCGAGCGCTATACATGCAAAAACTCGCTCGCGTCAATCCGAGAAATCAAGCAATCTCTGGCACTATGGCCTCTGACGACTTAAGTCGAAATTTGATGGCTACTTACATTACAGGCGAGGTGGATCGCAGCGCAATGAGCGAAAAGCTAAAAGCCCTCGAAAACCAACGTCGATCTCTACAGGCAAGCATTGCTCAATTACCAACTGTACAAAGAATTCTTAATACTTTAGTCAGACGTCGCGAAACAGAAGCAGAAGCGCTAAAAGTACTGAAAAATAATTTAGAACAGGCCCGAATTGCAGAAGCGCAGCTTGTAAGCAATGTTCGCATCATCGGACTTGCTACACCACCACTTGCTCCAAACAGCCCACAACCAAGATCAATTTTGCTATTGGGGGCTGCGTTCGGGTTTATATCAGCAATTTGTGTTGTCCTGCTGGGTGAAATGCTGAGAAACACTGTTGGCAGTGCAAGGGAGGCAGAAACCCAGCTCAAATTGCCAGTACTCAGCACACTCCCTCGCCTTTCACCTGAACTGGATCAAGAGTTGTTAGAAAGTTTTTTGGACAATTCTATAGCTATAGAACCCTATCGAAAATTGATTAAAACGCTAGAGACCAATAGCGACAACAAACTGCAAGCAATTCTGCTCAGTAGCATTGTTGATGAAGAAGGAAAATCAAACGTTGCTGCTCGTCTTGCCAGTGTATCGGCGATGCTATCCCGACGAACGCTCTTAATTGATGCTGACCTAAATCGTCCTTTACAACAAAGTTTCTTTAATCTTCCGGCCATACCAGGTCTAATTGATGTAGTGAATGGGGGAGTTCCTCTGCTATCAGCGGTGAAATCAACCCGCATTCCTAATTTAGATGTGCTAACCACTGGTCAATGGCTTAAGCGTCCCGCCCAAATTCTAGAAGCTACTGCTATGCAAACGTTGTTAAAAGAAGCGAAAAATATATACGATCTCGTTATCATTGATACATCAGCAGTAAGCCTCTATTCCGATGTTATAACATTAAGTCAACAGACCAATGGTCTAGTATTAGTGGTTCGCCCAGAAATCACCCCAAAAGCGATCGCACTTCAGACGATTGCAGAATTAAACGGATGTGGAACTAAAATTTTAGGAATGGTGATAAATGAAACACCAGACTCAGTGAGAATGCATAGTCCCAATTTAATAAGTGAACCAATAAATCTAGATAGAATCATCACAGAAAGTCACTCGGAGCGACCTCTAGAAAAAACGTAAGCTAAGATTGTTTTTTTTCGAAAGCTTTGATGAAAAAACTTAACTCTTGGCTATAGCAAAAAAGTAAGTTGCTGGTTTTATATATTAATAAGATTAACAAACGGATTGACATATAAAACCAGAAAACAACTTAACTTCTATGTATCAATTTTAAAGATTAGATCGTCCATACAAATCAATAGATATCTTCAAATTAAACCGATAATTAAATTATCAATTAAAATTCATGATTTATTCAAAATATTTAGTGGCAATCATTGGGATTTTAATAGGAATAATGACAGTATTTCCAATAGGGATTAAACCTTTATATATAATTGCGCTTGCATTGTTTCCTGTAGTCATTCGCTTCTTTTTTAATAATTTCGAGCTAAGTGTCATTGGACTATTAATTATCAGATCGGCCTTAGATCCTTTTACCGAAAAAGGATTAACAGGTGCGTTCGCAGTTGGACTCTCAGGTTTGACATTAATTTATACTATTGTTCGCCTTCTCTCCAAAAAAAAGGTTCACGTCGATTCTTTTTTCTGTTTTTTTGCAATTTGGATAATTCTACAAGGCTTATGGGTCGTTTTACTGCCTTTAGGTGGATTAGGGTTTGACGGAGAACACATTTCAGATGCTGTACGAGAATGGGTACGCATGTTCTCCTGGTTAATGGCCTACCTACTTACGCTTCAATTAAAAGAGCGTATTTCTCCCGAGAAATTTATTAATTATATTTTTTTAGCTCTAGCGATTCCCCTTGGGGTTGCATTTCTACAACTATTAGTCCCCGATCATCTACTACCAACCTTTATAGCCATTAATCGTAATCAAGAAAGTTTACGTATCAATGGAACCTTAGGTGTAGCAAATACTTTTGCTACATTTTTAGTGTTCTTCAGTGGTCTAACCTACTGGAAATTAAATAATACTCAAAAACGTCTTCCTTGGATATTATTACTTATCGTTCTTTCCTTTTTTGTGATCAACACAAAAACATTGGTTGGCATCACTATGCTAGTAGTCATGATAACCTCTCTCATTATACCCCGACTTAGTTTTACAAACCTAATTGGTTCAATTGCATTACTTGCTTTGATATTCGGAACATTTTTAAGCACAGAGTTTGGTCAAGCACGTCTAGAATTATTAGCACAAACACCACTATTCAATCCAGATATTGACGTATCGCGAGCCGTCTTACTTTCAGGGCAAGATTCCAATAGTTTTAACTGGAGAATTGCGCAGTGGACTGCACTCCTGAACCATTGGAAATTCTCGCAGGTTCTCGGCTATGGCCTTCAAATGACAAATTATTTGGGACCAATGTTTGCTTGGGCACATAATGATTATGTTCGAGTGCTTGTAGAAGAAGGAGTGGTCGGATTTACTCTTTTCTTAGCTTTTCTAGGCACTCAATTACTACGACTAGTAAAACTAATTATTTCCCCATTCACAACAAAATCACAAAAAAGTTTTTGCCTAGTTCTTTTTGCAAATATGTTGGCCATAATGGTTGGCATGCTAACCGAAAATATCTGGAGTCACACAGCTCTTTTCTTTTATTGGTTTTCAATGTCGGCGATCGCAGATTGGAACTGGAGTAATCAGGAAGAAAAGCTTGGTTCAGAGACAGAGATCAAAATGCGTTTGGCACATTTCGGATAATTCTTTATAGATTAGTTAATAATATCTTTAAAACTTAAATAGTCAATATTAAACAAAAATATTTAGCTCAAAAAATAATTTATTGTATTAGGGATGAGAGACGAGACAAGGTCTCTAATATATAATCTAAAAGTCAAAACTCGTTCAGCCAGACTTCGCATGAGTAAGCTCTCTAACAATACAGACACATTAGATTTAAGACAACTATGCATTTACTCTGACCGAAGTTATTTGCCTGAAGGGATTCCCTATATATTTTTCTTGTCCAGTTTTTGGGGACGAAATATTGAAGATCCCTCCAATCCAAAAACCTATTGTTTCGATGAATACATCAAAATTAGTCCTCATCTATTAAAAATAGTTCAGATAGAAGATGCTCAGCTCGCCATTTTACCCTTCGATTGGGTTCAAGCCAAGGGCCACCCTCAAGCGCCGGCAATGGCTCAAGATATGGCACAACAAGCTGCGTTGCAAGGTATTCCTCTCGTTGTTTTCTACTTAGACGATGACACTACAGCAGTTGACTTAGATAACAGCTTAGTTTTTCGAACCTCAAGCAACCGCTCTAATCGTCAACCCAATGAGGTAGTCATACCTGCATGGAGCGAAGATTTTGTAGAGCATTATTGTCATGGCCAAGTGCAAACCCGCAGAAAATCCAGCGAGCCCGTCGTTGGCTATTGCGGCTACACCGCTTTAGTGAAACCAAGAAATCGTTTTACCAATCATCTGCGCCTGAAGCTCGGGGCAATACCAGGCATGGCTCAAATGGCCAAAAAAGTAGGGATCGAACTCGTAAAACACCCCCTCCCGTGGCTGTACGGCTCGCGAATTCGCTCCCAGGCACTGTTCATTCTATCTAGAACGAAAAAAGTAGAGTGCAACTTTTTGATCCGGGATTCACTTCACCACACTGAGAAGCTAACCTTATCTCAGCGAGAGCAGTTTGTTGAAAACATGCTCAATAGCGACTACATTCTTTGCACTCGAGGCGGAGGCAATTTCTCCTATCGCTTTTATGAAACGCTGAGCTGTGGCCGGATCCCAGTATTTATCAATACCGATAGCGAACTGCCCTTTGAGCGCTGGATTGACTGGAAACGTTACTGCGTATGGGTTGAAGAAGACGATCTGCCTTATTTAGGAGAACGTATTCGTGAGTTCCATGACAAACTCACGCCGGAGCAGTTTCAAGATTTGCAAATTGAGTGCCGAAAACTTTGGGTAGAGTGGCTGTCACCTCAAGGATTTCTTAGAAATTTTTATCGTCACTTTGAGCCTTAACAAAGATGAAACGTATACATGCTATTTGCTTAGTTAAAAACGAAGGAGACATCGTCGCTCAGACCCTACGGTATGCCAGCAGCTTTTGCCATAAAATCTACGTCTTCGATACTGGCAGTATCGACGATAGCTGGCAGCAAGTCGAAAAATCGGCAAGCGATGTCATCGTCCCCTTTCGCCGTGAAGATGTACCTTTTTTTGACGGATTGCGCGCTCAAGTCTTTAATGCAGTTCAAAGTAATTTAGAAATAGGCGACTGGCTATACATTTTAGATGCTGACGAGTTTTTAGCAGAAGATCCTTCTAAGGCTATCCGCATTGCCGAACAAGAAGGTGCACAGCAGATCAATACGGCCCAGTACAATTTCCATTTCACCGATGCGGATTGGGAGCAATACCAGCAAGGCTTAGACTCGCGGGACTACCCAATTGCCCAACGACGGAGATATTATTGTTTTACCAACATGGAACAGCGCTTATTTCGGATTGATGCCGATTTAACCTGGCCAGATTACGTCAATGCTCAACATCCCCACGGCTTCATGAGACCTCAAGGCTCTAGAAAGCTGAAAAAGTGTTCCTACAAAATTCCTAACTGTCACTATCAATATCGCGATCCAGAGCAGATTCAACTACGCCTAAAAACGCGTCGAGACGCTAGGGAAAGCAATCCAAATAACTTTATTCACTATCAATCTCTAGACACAGACATGAACTGGCAACGCTATATTCATCCTAGTCATCAATTAAATTATTACAAAAATGACGGCGTTTTTAAAGTCAGATTGGAAGAGCGAATTTCACTCTTTAAAAAATTTTTTGGTACCCGCGATTTTTTCAGATTCGATTTCCTAGTAGGTTAATGAGGTCTAAATCATTTTATGCTGAATTAGCCAAAAGATATGCTGGTGAAATGAGTTCCGGTTTAATTCATTTGATCGCTTCAAAAAATACTCCTAACCCAACTCGGATTCTCTTATCTTTATCGCTATGACCACTTTCAGCGTCATTATTCCAGTCTATAACGTTAGCACCTATATTGAACGATCCCTGAACTCGGTATTGACTCAAAGTTGTCAAGATTTTGAGGTAATCGTCATTGACGATGGGTCAACGGATGATACTGCCGAACAGGTTCATCGATTTTCCGATCGAGCGAAGCTTCACTACGTCCGCCAAGACAACGCGGGTCCAGCAGCAGCGCGCAATACCGGAATGAAATTGGCGACAGGCCAATTTATTGCTTTTCTGGATGCGGACGATCTATGGCACCCTCAGAAGCTTGCCGTTCACTTGCAACGTCTGAAAAATTCTCCTCAGATGGGAATGAGTTTTAATTGGTTTGAAGTCCTGTATGGTTACCCAGAGGGCAAACGCCTTAAACCTTGGTTTGCACCGCCGACTCAGCCGACCTTGTGCTGGGTCGACTTTTTGGAGCGAAACTGGACGGGCACTAGTAGTACGGTCGTAGTGCGAACTGAATGCCTCAAGGATCGATGCGGCTTTGATGCCCGATTTCAGACTGGAGAAGATTATCATCTCTGGCTAGAAATTGCAAAAGCGGGCTGGGAGATTGGGTTTATCCCCGAGATATTGACGGTTTATCGTAAACGGCCCAGCAGTCTTACCGTCAACTACTTACAAATCGCGCTTGATGAGCTATATATCATGGAAGATTCTGTAGACAGTTGCAAACCCAATGCTCAAACAGCCCTTGAACTCGCGATTATGCGTCGTAGGGTAGACGTAGCTTGGGCGTATTTTAAAACGGGACAAAAAGAACTGGCCTGGCAAGCATTACAAAGGGGCTACCGCGCCATCCCCCAATTCATGGCAGAACGAATTCTACGGAAATGGTTACATCGTCCCTTAACCCCATAAATGACATTTTCTATGAATACTGAATTACCCATCGTTTCTGTCGTTATCCCGGTTTACAACGAGGAAAAAGAGATTGCTGAGCTCCTGGAC
>JBAUTA010000188.1:0-5760 GCA_049581985.1 Kovacikia sp. | reverse complement strand
AACCCTGCAAAACAGGCTTAACAGACTATTAGGGCTGCTATAAATGAGATTTACTACAGATAAATAAGAGCTATCTGTGGTCTTACTTAGAAAATCCTGAGTCGATCGATGGATGACGTGTCTACTTATCCAACTGATCCTTGTAGTAATCTTTGCTGTTTGTCCGCAGCTCTTTCATCCGGCTGACAAATGTTCGCCGTTGATCCAGGGTCAAAGTTTCCCGAACTTCTAACATGCTGTTGAACCGGGCACTGGCAAACTGTTGTTTCAAACCCTGAAACTGCTTGTATTTTTGCTGAATTTGATCAGCCGAAGCACTGCCTGCCATCAAATCCCTCAATTCCCGCTGGGACTGCTGCACTGCCTGTCGCTGCTTAGAAAACTGGTCTTTATATCGGTTGCGGATTGCCTGGATTTTTTGAATCTGCTCTGAGGTCAGGTTCAAATCTTTTAACCATCCTTGTTTATCTGTTTCCTTATGTAGATCCTTATCCGGAGCAGACTGCTCTGTTGAAGATTTAGGGTTGGCTTGGGAGAACAGAGAAGGCTGGTTGGCGATAGCGACCGCACCTCCAATGGCAATCAGCACAGCGGCTATAGCGGAAATACGGCGGGGAGACATGGAGTTTACCTCCTTAGGAAGGGAATGAAGGTGAGGGGTGAGAAGTGAGAAAAGAACAGGACAAGGGAAGGACTTTGGGGGGAGGGAACTTTGGTGAGCCGTGCTTACCGCATGTCTTAGGCGAACAATGGAACCCTTGGTCTGGGGGCAATGCCCATCCTCCTGCTGATTATGAATGATGTCTACCTATCTAGTGGCATCACTAAGCAGGAATTGCTCGTCGTCAGAGCTATCGCTAACGCTACCTTGCCAGCTATTTTCGACAAAGGTTTCCAGGGATGCCATATCCGTGGAGCTAGGTTGTCGAGGGGTTAAAGCATGGTAGCTAACGGCACTCGCAATCAGACCCGCAGCGATCGCCGGAGGAATCCAGGAAGACTGATACCAGCGGCGTTGGCGCGATCGCTGGGGCATCTCTGGCTGTTCAATCGCAGCAAGCACCCGATCCTCTAGGGTTGGTTGAGCAGCAGGAGGTTGGGGGCGATGCTGCCGCATAAATTGAACCAGCTTTTTGTCATCATCGGGGAACCGGGTCATAACTGAACTCCTTCTTTCTGGAGAAACTGGCGCATTGCAGCACGGGCATGAAATAGGCGAGATTTAACCGTCCCCACAGGAATTTCTAGAATTTCAGCCACCTCCTTTTGGGGAACTTCTTCCAGGTCATGGAGAACCAGAATCGTTCGATGGTCAAAGGAGAGCTGGGTTAGTCCTCGCTGCACCAAATCCTGATAATGCAATTGCATGACATCGGGGGCATCCTGGTAAGTAGTGGCATTTCGGGTTAACACCTGTAGTCGGGTGCGACCCTGAGCTGCTGCCTGGCGTTGGTCAGATGCCACATTCCAGGCAATCCGGTAAAGCCAGGTGGAAAACTGGGCGGACTGACGGAACTTGGGTAATCCTTTCCAGGCTCGTAAAAACACTTCCTGCACTAAATCATCTAGGGCAGAAGGGTCACAGAGTTGATAGAGAATTGACCTGACTCGCTGTTGATGGCGACGATAGAGCAACCGAAAGATCTGAGGATCACCTCGGAGGCACCGTTGTACCAAGTGATGATCAGGCTCATCATCAAGGCGATCGCTAGACATTGTCGGCACGACTACCACCTGGAACGTTCACTCCACCTATTTTGTCGCTTTTGTTGTATTAGACAGGACAATTTCAAAAATGGTTCAAAGAAATTGGGCGATCGGAAGTTCATTATGGAAGATATAGTTCCAAATCCCATATCTTTAGTCCCAAATCCCGTACCTTACTCCGCTCAGAACTGCTATAAGTTAGAAATTGCGAAGAACGGAAGAGACGTGGCGCTCCTCCACTCCCTACGCCTCTTCCCTATAACTCCCTCTGGGAATTGTTATCCCATGTCTCTGCGGGAAAATTTTACCTGTTAAAACCCAATCAATTCCTATCCCTAATCCCATGCCTCCCTCCCTTCCCAACCAAGTTGTCCTGATCACGGGTGCCTCTGCTGGAATTGGAGCTGCTCTGGCGAAGCTTTTGGCAGAGCAGTTTAGGGGCATTCGGCTGGTTTTGATAGCCCGCAACCATGAAAAGTTGGAGAGGGTTGCGGGCTCTTGCCGGAAAGCAGGTGCGGAGGTTTTGGTTATCCCTGCGGATCTGACTCAGCCGGAGCAGGTTAAAGCCCTGGTTGAAAAAACTATTAACCATTTTGGGCAGATTAACGTGCTGGTAAACAATGCTGGCTATGGCCAGATGGGACCGATCGAGCTAGTTCCGGCATCAGCGTGTCAGCAGCAATTTTCAGTTAATGTATTGGGACCGCTGACGCTGATTCAGGCAGTCATCCCAATCATGCGCGATCTCCGTGGCGGACGTATTATTAATATCAGCTCGATTGGAGGGCGAACGGCCTTTCCCTTTGGAGGGCTCTATAGTGCTTCTAAGTTTGCCCTGGAATCGCTCAGTGATACGCTTCGGATGGAGCTAGAGCCTTTTAACATTCAGGTCAGTGTGATTGAGCCAGGGCCAGTCAGCACTGACTTTTTTGATGTGGCTGCGCGCCATATCGAACAAGCGATCCCCAGCCCTGAAGAGACTTATTACCGCTCTGCCTTCAAAAAAATGGAAGGGCTGGAGAAACAAACTAGCGCGAATGCCTGGACGCCGGAACAGGTGGCCGAGGTCATCATCAAAGCAATGACAGCCCGTTGTCCTCGCCCTCGTTATGTGGCAGCTACCGGAGGCAGTTTTTTGCTTTTTCTGCTGAATCACCTGCTTCCCACTAAAGCCGTCGATCGATTCTGGCAGAAATTCTACGGAATCGATCTGGTCGCTAAAGATTGGAATACCTCCTTGAAGCAATCCTCCGAGGAGTAGGGCCATCTGTTTTATAGCCCTTTTCAAGGGTGCGAGGTACAGTGAGGGTGCTTCGCGCCCGACTGTGCTTCCCATTCCTGTACTTCACCCAAGTGCAAACCGCTATATCCGTAAAGCTCCGGATATCTTGTCTGGATTATTTATAGCTCGTGTAAATTCGCTTAAGTATTTGCGAGGCTTCTGTAAAGCCCGTTTGCATTTGCGACGTCATCGTGCAGAATGAATTCAGTAAATTAACGAATCTGGTTGTATTAAGTTCCTCAGGTAAAGGGAGGATCTGTTTCTAAAGCCCATGCACCAAGGCCAGATTCCAGTTCTTAAGGGATGCAGCTTGAGCAGACTTCTGAAAAAGTCGATTTTTGCTCAGACCCCCATTTGTTTCTTCTAAAATCAATACTCATGGACGGAGTTCAATCCAGTTTAGAGAGCGGTCGGGGTGACCGAAGTTTAAGTTTACCTGTTTATCAAGCTGGTTCAAAATCGTGGCTAAATTTGAAGATAAGAGCAGTCAAATCGCGCTCATGAGCCATGAAAGCCTGATTCCTATTCCGCCATCTTTTACTGTGGTTCAGGCAGTTGGCTTCAAACAAAATTTTCAGCAGATCTGTCAAGACAATTCAAACCTAACTTCGATTGTGTTTGACTTCAGTCAAACCACATTCATGGACAGCAGTGGCATTGGGGCACTGGTTGGTTGCTGGAAAATCGCTCAAAAGCTTGGAATTAAATTAATTTTACGAGACGTTTCTCCCCAGGTCATGGCCATTTTATCCCTTGCTGACCTGGGTAAACTATTTGAGATTCAACAAAAAGGAGTCAAGTCTACTCCCCATAAAAAGCAGCTAAAGTCCGCGCCAGCTAACGATCTTCCATTCATCACCCATCCCTCTGTTAAGTCACGGACGAAAAGACTCATTGATATTGTGGGTGCGCTGGTCGGCTTGGTGATCACCGCGATTTTGTTTATCCCGATCGTGGTTGCAATTAAGTTAGACAATGCAGGCCCCATCTTTTTTGGTCAGGTTCGATGTTCGTGGATGGGCAGGCGGTTCCGGATGTGGAAGTTTCGTTCTATGGTGACGGATGCGGAACGACTAAAGCATATGGTGGAAAACCAGGCGAGCGGAGCTATTTTCAAGAATTCCAACGATCCTCGAATTACCCGTGTCGGGCGTTTTCTACGCAAAACCAGCCTGGATGAGCTGCCTCAGTTTTGGAACGTTCTCAAGGGGGAAATGAGCCTGGTTGGGACTCGACCTCCTACCCCCGATGAGGTAGAGCGGTATGAAATTCCCCAATGGCAACGACTAGATATTAAACCCGGCATGACTGGAGAATGGCAGGTAAACGGGCGCTCCTCAGTCAAAGACTTTGAGGATGTGGTGCGGTTAGATCTGAAGTATCAAGAGAACTGGAATCTGGTCTACGATCTGAAGTTGATCTTTAAGACGATCTGGATGATTTTCAATAAGGATGCGGGGGCTGTGTAGGAAAGTAGACGTTAGAAGCATAAAGGGAGGGTTATCTCAATTTGAACGGCGCTCCATCCTGGCCCACCCTATCCTGGCTCCGATAGAACTACGGGATAGAGGATAAGGAAGCAAAGGAGGGGAAAAAATGGAATTTTATTTGCCCCCCTACTCTGTTTCTCCAATAAGCGTAAATGCTGCCCAATCGAGCGGTCGAGGATAGTTTTGCATCGTGTTTAGCATGGCCTGTCGTAGGGCCTTTGCTTTGTCGGGATCGGTTTGCAAATTCTGGTAAAAATTTGTCATCAACTGGGCTGTGGGCGCGTCGGGGATGGCCCAAAGAGATACCACAATACTGGGAACCCCAGCAGAAATAAAGGCACGCGAAAGCCCGATCATGCCGTCTCCTGTAATTCTCCCCTGCCCGGTGTCGCAGGCACTTAGAACCACCAACTCAGCTTTCAGGTCGAGGTTGAGAATTTCGCCAGCAGTCAGTAATCCGTTTCCCTCCTCTGGTTCTGCTGGGGTAGAGGATGGGGTCGGGCGGCTGGGAGCGAGGGCGATCGCCCCCGGTATTCCCAATCCCTGTAAAGAGACATAGTTGCCCTGACTGCCATACTCCAATAGCCCGTGAGTTGCTAGATGAATCAGGTTGGCATTCCCCATTCGTTGCGCCACGATCGCCTTTGTGGCCTGATCTCCAATCAGCGCTTTAGTCTGCAACAAACGGGCAATCTGGATGGCTTCCTGTTCCGCCCCTGGCAGGGAGGCTAAAAGGCGGGGGGGCTGTCCTGGCTCCAGGGAAACCTTGGGCATGGTGGGGTTGCCGACAACCAGAGGAGTGGGTAGGGGGGAATGGGAAAGGGAGATGTTATTTTCGGTGCCCCGGACTCTATCATTTGCGCTCTGGCGCAACCGCTGCTGTCGTGTTAGCGCTAAAACCTGAATTGAGGGTGCTGTCAGGAGGGTATGGCGCTCGATCAGATAGTTGCCATCGGGATCTTGAAGGGCAGCGAAGGGCACCAGGAACAGCGATTCCTGGGGAATGAAGATGATGTGGGCCTTGGGATCGCTGGGCAGGAGGTCGGCGATCGGGTGAATCAGGAGGTCATGGAGCTTGCGAAGCCCTGGTTGTTTGCGGACGCGATCTCTGCGGGGGGTGTCGTTAGGCAGTAACTTTTCTGGGGCGGCGATGACTCCGATCCCACGAATTGCCTGGGCTACCGCGCCACAATCATCTCCTGGCACCAGACAGCGGGAAACGCGGACAATCTCTGTAAGGGTTGCGCCCTTTTGCCAGAGAGGTTTTAGATCAACCCGGCG
>JBAUTA010000187.1:0-2450 GCA_049581985.1 Kovacikia sp. | reverse complement strand
CCACAAGGGTTTCAGGCTACAAAACCTAGAGGGGTTCAAATGGTACAGCTAAGAGTAATGGATCTAGTCTGCCAAATCCTAATTTTAAGGTAAAAGTTAGTTTATTTTTCTGAAACCCAGTCTGGGTAATACTTTCGGATGACACATGGCGGCAAAATGCGCCTTCGCTACTCTTACGCCAAGTAGAGCACCTGGGTCCTGGCGGTCAAACAAGCCAAGACCCGCAAGTACAGGCAGGTCACCCTAAACATGACGGTAGTTGAGGCGATTCAAAGCTGGTTGGCGGTGGCAGGTTTACGGAGTGAGGATTACCTCTTTACGGGTCAACGTGGGGTTTTGACCGTCCCAACCGTGAGCTTTATGGTCAAAACTTGGTGCGCTCACACAGGACTAAACGGAAATTATGGGAGCCACACCCTGAGAAAGACCTGGGGCTATTGGCAACGCATGGAGCGAGGCACAGCAGTCCCCCTCTTAATGGAAGCTTTTGGACATGCCACCCAGCAACAGACGTTAGCCTATCTGGGGATTCAAGCCGATGAGATTGCCAAAATCTACGATATGGAACTGTAGGCAGGGCTGCTCACCCAAGCCTGGTTGTTGAAAATGTACGCATCAAAATACGCATTGTTTTCAAGGGTTTATGGGGTGTGCCAAAGAATTCGATTGACTCAATTGCTGTAAGCTCTCTTGCAAAGAGGCTCGTAAGCGTTATTCTTGTTGGGAGAATGCTCATAGAATATGGGGTCTTTCCATTTTTTGAGACTGAATACAGACTTCAAAAATTCCGAGGGTCTAGCTTCCAACCCATATGGGTCCCCGTCGGGTAGTACAATATTGTCGTGAGACCCGATCCGGGCTCGTCGCTCCCAACGGCGGAGTGGACAGAATAAACGCTACCGATCTTGATCGCGCAGAAAACGCCCTTGTCTTACCTATCCGCAACCCCAAAGGAAGCATTTCCATGAGTCACATCTCGAACGTGAATGAAGCCGGCATCGCTGTCAAGGGCTATGATCCTGTAGCCTATTTCTCCGGGACACCCACTCCGGGACATGCAGACATCACCTCAAACTATGACGGTTCCATCTATCGCTTCGCCAGCACTGAAAAAAAGGGACTTTTTGACGCGGAACCGGAAAAGTATCTGCCTCAATACGGGGGCTTTTGCGCTCTGGCGATGTCCGAAGGCAAAGCCGTTCTGATTAACCCGACCACCTTCAAGATTTTGGACGGGAAACTCTACCTGTTTTATAACGGTCAGTTTGGTAATACCCTTCCGATGTGGGAGGAAGATGAACAGAACCGCAAGACGAACGCCGATCAAATCTTTGCGAACGAAAACTACAAGGTCATGTTCCCGACGAGTGAGTACGTCGAAGCACTCGCCTTGTAGTTGGCCCTTCCTAATTGGCTTTCCCAATCTCCGGCAAACGTATTTTTGGGACGGTAAGGATTCTGGTAAAAAACACACAGATCAAGGAAAGCGGTCAAAACCAGGCGGTGCTAAACGCAAATAGCTTTGTTTGAGTGTTTGAATGGAATTAAGATCGGCTCGATATCACGAGAACAGAAATCGGTGATCAGTGCTTCTGCTCATCAAGTACAACCACTTGGTTGCCAATTTATCGGCATTTCATACACCAGTGACTATGCCAATGCCTTGCATCAAATGCAGCAGGAGAGTTACGTCATCGACATGGGGTTCCTTGACGCAAAGGTACGTAAAGCGACATGGCCATGCCCGAAAAAACCCTGAAACCGGACGTTTACGCGGGTTTTCTTTCCCCTTTTTGAGCTTGCGATTTCAGGATGGTTTTTGGGGGTGGAATGCCAACCGAATCCTGGAGCTTTTCATCGGAGAAGTCGTACTCCCCGAGCAGGTTGATATGCTCCCATGAGATGACGGAATGGTTGGGGCGACGGTAGCCCGGATTTCGCTCTAAACTCGTCGGTGGGGGCCTGGCTGAGGCGATGCTCCAGGACATGGTGAACTACCTATTTGCCGGGGAGGTCATCGAACGCCTCAGAGTCGGGAGGACGGCTTTCTATAGATATTTTCCGCCGGAGCGTATCCGGGAACTTCGAAATCAGGCATGAACACCGGCCCCAGGCCGTGTCGTTTTACGTACCTTTGCGTAAAAGACCCCAAAATACTTGTAAGCGCTTTAATGGAGGCTATTGCTTCCTTTTTGGCAAGTTAACTAATGCAACTGGTTGCGAGTTTTGTGTAAAAATTGATGTGAAATATCGAACGGCAAGGTCAAATTGAGCCTTCGAGGAGAAAGAACGGTCTATTTTGATAGTTTCCATGCTCTTTTTCCGTATTTTTTCAAGGGGTTTTAAGCAACAGAAGCGAATGACCTGTCAGCATTGAGAGTATTCGGCAGCAAAGAAGGAGCAGGTTTTCCCTGTCGCTTGGCTCGACAGGCCTCGGTCAGATAATTCAG
>JBAUTA010000186.1:0-3844 GCA_049581985.1 Kovacikia sp. | reverse complement strand
AGCCAGATCAGAAAGAAATTGTGTTGAAGGATGGGTTGAGAAGGGAACGTGCCCCAACAGCAGAATGGGGATTATCAGTTTCTTCCTCCCTATCCCTGGCAATTAGTCAAGTGCATGGAAACTTTCGGGTTGCCATCGGTGACAATTGCCTACTTTTGCCGCAATTACTGCAATGCCCTCATGGGTTAATCGTCCAGCCTGATCTGGGATATGGCGGGTCAATAAACTGCCGTCGATCGCCACAATTCGATGCACCGGCAGATCAGACGATGCTTTTTTGATCAATGTTGGGATGACCCGGTAATAGGCACGGGCAACCCCTAACGCCAGAACCAGATCAGCCGTTGTGACCACCTTACCAAACGGAATTCTGGCAACAAATTCAGCGAATCTGCTTTTGGCATCCTCTGCTAGCGCTGGAAGACGATCGGAGGTTTGGATCAGCGCATCGCCGACTGCGATCGCCCCACCCCTGACCACCATTCCCAAAACGCCCCGTTTACCTTTGATCTGTTTACCCAGTCCCTTGCGCAGGGCTTCTAAATTAGCACAGGGTTCACACAAAAAAGTTGGACGGATTAACGCCTCACCAACCTGAACAATTTGTCCAGAAACCAGCGTTTCAATCGCAGTATCAACCAAGATATTCTCGCTTAGATCCCCTGGCTGCAAATCGAATGCTTGCAGCGTTAATTGACTGACAATTAAGACCTGACGCGGACTTCCCACAGATGCATTGAGATCTCCCTCAATACCATAACCACGCTGAAGTTTAAGGCGCTGAGATTCGATCATGGTGCGATCGGGTTGGGCTTTGGTGAATAGCCTGACAATCATCATGCGAACAAATTGGGAATGGCCATTTAAAAATAAGGATTGCAGAAGGGAGTGTAGAGGCGGTGTCCCTACCCATCCCTGCTTGTATAGCCGTAGCCATATTGCTTAGGACAGGATGCAGGGGTGAAACCTCCTGGCTGAACGCCCCTACCCCCCCTTTAATTCTCTATCCTAATCAACCTGCTTCTGCTGGATGAAGTCTAATTTTGATGCACCGGAATCTCAATCACAAATTCGGTTCCCTGGCCTGGAACAGAATTGCAGCACAACTGTCCACCATGGGTTTCTGTGATGATCTGATAGCTAATCGACATTCCCAACCCCGTTCCTTTACCCACAGGTTTAGTCGTAAAAAAGGGATCAAAAAGCCGCTGTTGCACGTCTTCCTGCATTCCCGGACCATTGTCAATAATATTGATCCGAATCCAGTTTGCTTGAATTAGATCGGTGCGAATCGTAATTACGGGCAATCGACAGCAAGGAGCTTGACAACCTTCCCCAGAATCCCCATTATCCATGACCCATCCGCCGCTACTATTTACCTCCTCCAAAGCATCGATCGCATTGGTCAGAATATTCATCAACACCTGATTCAGTTGCCCGGCATAGCAGTGAACAAACGGCAGAAATCCGTATTCCTTAAGAATTAGAATGGTGGGCCTGCCCGGTCTTGGCTTGAGGCGATTTTGCAAAATCATCAGCGTGGATTCAATTCCTTCATGAATATTGACGGCCTTGACCTCGGCTTCATCCAACCGGGAGAAGCTTCGCAGCGATCGGACAATTTCCCGAATCCGCTCTGCACCAATTTTCATGGAGTTCAAGAGTTTGGGTAGATCTTCGGAAATAAATTCCAGTTCAACGACTTCTATCTTGTGCTGAATGACTGGCGTTGGGGTTGGATATTCCCGATGATAAAGATCCAGTAACTCCAAAATATCTTGTAAGTACTGGGTAGCATAGAGCAGATTACCGTGAATGAAATTCACTGGATTATTAATTTCATGGGCGACCCCTGCAACAAGTTGCCCCAAGCTCGCCATTTTCTCGGTTTGAATTAACTGGGGTGTTTTTTGAATTTCTTGAAGGGCCTGCTCCAGTTCATAAGCCTGGGCTTGAGCCTGGGCCGTTGCAACCTGACTCTGTTCGTACAACTCTGCCTGATCAAGGGCAACTGCCAGTTGGCTAGAAACTGCCTGCAACAGTTCAATCTCTTCAGCACTCCAATCGTGAATTTCCTGCCATTGTAAACAGTGAATTGCACCCACCCGCCCACTCCGAGTTTGCGTTGGCATCAGCAATTGCGACTGAACGCCGAATGCATCCTTGAGCGATCGTGTCTCTGGATAGGGCAACGCAAATGGCGATCGTTCCTGAGGCGATAGGGAGGGCACCCCTGGAGCTTGGGATGGGGCGTTTCTTAAGTTTGCATCCCCTGCACAATTAATCACATAATGCTTTTGACTCAGATGTTGCAAACCATCCGTTGCATAGGATTCATACACCGCTTGAAAGCTGTTTAATTCAGGCAAATACCACCAGAAAATGCAGGAATCAAGCCGCAGCAACCAGCGTAGTTCACTCACCGTCGCTTCCAGGATCATATCGGGATCAAGGGATTGCCGGATTTGACCAACCAATCGATTCAGGAGTTCTTTTTGCCGGGCTAATTTACGACATCGGGCTTCCGAAAGCTCCAGTTGACGGTCTTTCTCCTGAAGGTCAACGAGGGCTTGCTGCAATTTAGTAGACGTTTCAAGGGTTTCCTGCTGATATATCGCCAGTCGTTGCTCTAGAGTGGCAACCTGATTCCTGAGCTGCACAACTTCCTGATTTATTGGATCACTCACTTAAACACCAACCCAAATCGTTTGGTCTTTCGTAGCTAATACCACACTGAACAAAGCTTATGGGGAAATATATAGAAACTTGATGGAGATGGGGAATTCAGCCGATCCCTGGCTTTTGTCCCTGAGCAGGTAGATTGATATATCCCCATTTATCACCCACCTGGACACGGGCTAGCCCTTCCGAGAAGGGTCCTGTGTTGTCAAAGATAGGGGGAACGACAAGCCTGCCTGAGCGATCGAGATACCCCCATTTGCCGTTAATCTGGACAGCCGCCAGACCTTGGGAAAAGTCGGAGGCAAAGTCAAATTGCCGATCGCCCATCCGCTTGCCTGACTTGCCAATATAGATCCATTTACCGTTAATCTGAACGGCTGCCAGCCCTTGGGAAAAGTCGGAGGCAAAGCTAAATTGGGGTGGAATTGCGATCGCCCCCCGTCGATCCACGTAGCCCCACCGATCACCCACCCGAACCCTGCCGAGAGATTCGGAAAACCGAAATGCGCCATCAAATTGGGGGCGAATGGAAACCCTGTTGGTTTTGTCCAGGTAGCCCCACTTTTTGCCCACCCGGACAACGGCTAATCCTTCTGAAAAACTCCAGGAATCGTCATATTGAGTAGGAATTACTACCTGTCCTTGCGGGTTAATGTAGCCATACTTCCCATTCACCTTGACAGCCGCAAGCCCCTCCGAGAAAGCACTTGCCAGAATAAATTGAGGCTTAATTACGAGGGTGGCTGATTTATTGATATAGCCGTATTGGTGATTGACCCGCACTGCTGCCAACCCATTGGAAAATTTAGCAATCTCTTCGTACTGATCCTGGGTAAGTAGTTGCCCCTTCTGATCGATCACGGTATAACCGCTACCAACCCGCGCGATCGCCCGCCCTTCCGAAAAAGACGACATCCCATTAATGGGCAGATCTGGCTTCACCACCACTTTCCCGGCTTTGTTGATAAAACCATAGCTCTGCTCAAACCCGACCAAGGCCAGTCCCTCCGAAAAATCTGCGGCACTGTCAAACTGGGGGGCAATATTGGCGGATGGAACCTGGGCAACCCGATCGGGTAAATTTAGGGCAAGGTTAGCCTTTAGCCCCGGTTGAGCTGCCGCACTCAACTGACCTTGGGGCGTCCCCTGTCCCACCTGACCC
>JBAUTA010000185.1:0-3263 GCA_049581985.1 Kovacikia sp. | reverse complement strand
GGTTAACGGTGGCCGTTCCAGAACTGGCTCCGGCAGAATCCCTGGCGATGTAGGTGAAGATGTCCGTGCCACTAAAGTTGGCCGTGGGGGTGTAGTTGAAACTGCCATCCGGGTTGAGGCTAAAGGTCGCGCCGTGGGCTGGACCGCTGATCAGCTGGGCCGTTTGGGGACGGGTATCCTCCACATCGGTGTCATTCAGCAGGACATTTCCACTGAAAGCGGTGTCTTCATTGAAAGCAGGGAAACTGTCATCAACGGCCACTGGCAGGTTATTGGGCAAACTGCTGACATTAATAGTTACCGTTGCGGTGTTGGAGTTAGCGCCAGCAGAATCCCTGGCGATGTAGGTGAAGATGTCCGTGCCACTAAAGTTGGCGGCGGGGGTGTAGTTGAAACTGCCATCCGGGTTGAGGCTGAAGGTGGCGCTGTGGGCGGGACCGCTGACCAGTTGGGCCGTTTGGGGACGGGTATCTTCCACATCGGTATCGTTGGTGAGCACATTATTGTTGAGGGTTGCCCCGGCACTGACCGTGAGATTGTCATTGATGGCGATGGGCGCATCATTGACAGGAGTGATCGTCAGGTTAACGGTGGCCGTTCCAGAACTGGCTCCGGCAGAATCCCTGGCGATGTAGGTGAAGGAATCGCTGCCATTAAAGTTGGCCGTGGGGGTGTAGTTGAAACTGCCATCCGAGTTGAGGCTAAAGGTCGCGCTGTGGGCGGGACCACTGATCAGCTGGGCCGTTTGGGGACGGGTATCCTCCACATCGGTGTCATTCAGCAGGATATTGTTGCTGTAGGGGGTATCTTCGTTGAAGCTGAAGCTATCCTGGTTAGCAACAGGTGCATTATTGGCAGGGGCAGTCACAAGAATTGTCACTGTCGCCAGATTAGAGTTGGCAATTCCGTCGGTTGCCCGGTAAGTGAAGGTGTCAGTGCCAACAAAATTAGCATTTGGGGTATAGGTGAAGGAACCTGTAGAACTCAGGGAAATGTTTCCCTGGCTTGGTAGGGTAACCAGATTGGCACTGAGGGAAGGCCCGTCAGTATCTACATCGTTCGTCAGGACGCCTGCCCCAGGGACAGTAAGGGTGCCATTGCGGAGAATGTTGTAAGTATCGTTGTTGGCAGTGGGTGGATTGTTGAGAGCACCACCAACATTGATATAGAGCGCTTTGGTGTCAGAGCGGGGAGTGCCAACACCTGAATTTCCTTGATCGTTGACACTGATAGAAACAGTTTCAAATCCGGTGTAGCCGAAGAAGCTGCGGTAGACCAGATTTGCCAGGGCACTGTTGATGGCAGCGAGAGTGCCTTCAAAGGTGATTCTACTGTTTTGATTGCCATTGCCCTGGAAGAAAGTCAGCCCTGCTGTGGGAATAGAGAGCACCCCATTGGCCGCAGCAATGGTCACTTGCATCAGACCACTGCCCGCATCGGGATCATTGATGCTAACGCCCACGATCGCCAGATTCGCGCCCGAATTTGCTGCGGGAGCCAATGGAACTGTGATTACAGGCGGACTGTTGACACCGAGCACATTGACTGCGATCGCCTTACTATCACTCAGGGCAATTCCGGAGCCCATGTTGCCGTTATCATTCACACTAAGATTGATGGTGTCTGTCCCATTGAAGTTGGGATTACCCTGGTAAATAAGCGTATTGAGGGCACTGTTGACGCTCGCCAGGGTACCGCTGAAGATCAGGCTGGAGTTTTGATTCCCGTTGCCGCTGGTAAATATCAGCCCTGTCGTTGAAGCAAGGGAAAGCGTTCCATTGCTAACCGTTAGGCTCACCGTGATATTGCTATTGCCCGCATCCACGTCGGTAATACTAATTCCGGTAATTCGCAGGTTCGTATTCTCGTTAGCTGTCTGGTTTCCAGGAACCGTTAGCACGGGGGCATCATTAACTGGATTGACCGTAATTGCCAGGGTCTTGCGGTCTGACAATGGAATTCCACCCGTTCCGGTGCTAAGGCTGTCATTAACTTCGATCGAAATCACATCCGATCCATTAAAGTCTTTGCTGCCCAGGTAGATCAGATTATTCAGGACCGCATTCACCGAAGCCAGTGTGCCGCTGAAGGTCACGTTTCGATCCTGGAAACCAGTTCCTGTGAGCAACGTAATTCCCGAAATTGAACTGAGAGAAACCACGCCATTCACCGCAGACAGGCTGACTGTAACGGGTCCCCCATTGCCATCAACATCGTCAATGCTAATTCCCGGAATCGTCAGATTGGTATCTTCAGAAGCGACCTGGGAAGATGGCAAAGTGATGACAGGAGACTTATTGATCGGTGTTACCGTTACCGCCAACGACTTGCTATCTGATAACGCTCCACCCACACCAGTATTGGCATTGTCGTTGACAGTGATGCTAATGGTTTCGGTGCCTTTGAAGAGGGAATTGCTGCGGTAGATCAGGGACGACAAAGCCGTATTAATGTTACTCAGGGTGCCTGAGAAGATCATGGTGGCGTCCTGGGTTCCCGATCCCTGGGAGAAGGTTAAGCCTGGTTTCAAGCCGATCGAAAGAACCCCATTTGCCGCTGAAAGGGTGACTGTAAGATTGCCGTTAAACGCATCCGGATCGGTGATGCTGATGCCGGATAGGGCTGAGTTTGCACCCTGATCCGCTGACAGCTTGCCGGTAGGTAACGTGATTGCCGGTGGGTCATTGGCTGGGGTGACCGTGATATCAAGCGTATTGGTGCTGAGCAGACCACCCACACCGTCAGACACCGTGAAGCTGAAGACATCTGTGAGCGTTTCACTGCCATCATGCTGGTAGCGAAGTTTGGTGCCGCTATCAATGTCTGCCTGGGTAAAGGTTGCGCCCGCACCCAAGGTGGCACCATTGAGCAAGAGATTACCTCTGGTAGGCAAGTTGCCCAATGTATAGATTAGTTGGGCGGGTGTGTTGTCATTGTCTGTTACCTGCAAAATGCTGGTATTGATCGTGGCCGACGCTCCCTCTGTCACCCCTAAATTCGTACGAGTCACCAGCACGGGCAGGTTATTGACTGCGAAATTCAGGGCATAGGTGCTACTGCTACTGCTACTGCCAACGGGATATACCTGAACGTAATAGGTGCCAGCGCTCAATGTACTGCTGATAGATTCCGAGGCCGTGCCACCCAGAGTCGAACTTTGGAGAACAACGCCATTGCTATTCAGTAGACGCAGGTCTAGATTGGCAGATAACCCCGTCAGCGCCAGATTGATATTACTCGCAGTACCCAGGGAGAACTGGTAG
>JBAUTA010000184.1:0-3788 GCA_049581985.1 Kovacikia sp. | reverse complement strand
GGGGTAAAGGGGGGAAACCACCTTTTGGGGGCGAAGCCCCCACTCCCCCCTGTTGCAAAATTTATGATTTGCAACACTAGGGACGTTTATACTTTTCCTCTTTCCCAGGATCTTCCTGGGAATGCCTGTCTGGAGGCTCTGCCTCTAGTCAGATGGGGGCAGAGTCTCCAGTTTTACGCTACCAGGCAGAGCCTAGTAACGAGAACTTTGATTACTCCGACAGACTGCTAGGGACGTTTATACTTTTCTTCACTAAAGGATGAAGAGATGAGCTAGTAGGAAGACCAGAGGATAAAGGATGAGAAGATGGGGAAAGGAGACTAGGACAACAACAATAAAGTTTTGCAAGAGGTGAAGGGGGGGCCCCCTTTTTGGGGGCGAAGCCCCCACTCCCTCCTGTTGCAAAATTTATGATTTGCAACACTAGTAGTCCATCAGGATAGATTTGAGGGGTCACTCAACTCTACAAAATCCATATCCCGGCTGTTTAACAGGGTTTTCAACCCTCTAAATAGTCTTGACAGACCACCAGGGAGAAGCTGCGGGAGAGGCCAAAATGGATCACCTAAGATTTAAAGTCCACAACCCAAAATCCATTCTGATTGCACTTTTTGCCCTCATCCTTTTATTTTGGCAGTCTCCTGCTCTGGCTGGCCCCCACCCCCTGGTGCAGAATGGTCTACAGCCCCTTAGCCTTCAGCCTTCAGCCCTGATCTCCCATCGTTTCTCCTTTCTCCCTTCTGCCGACCTTGAACCCATCTATCAGGAGCGCGTTGTCCATAGTCCTGATGGAATTGGCAAATTTTATCAGGGACGGGAGATTGCTCAGGTAATGGGGCATTTAGGAGCAGCCTGGCTGGAACGCCCAACCCGCGAATTTGAGGAGCAGCCCCAGGAGTTAATTAACGCGCTGAATCTAAAGCCGACGGATGTTGTTGCAGATATTGGTGCAGGAACAGGTTATTTTAGCTTTCGGATCAGCCCATTTGTGCCTCAGGGTAAGGTGCTGGCAATTGATATTCAGCCAGAAATGCTGGAGATCCTTGACTCCATCAATCAGGAAAATCGGCTCAGCAATGTAGAGATGGTGTTGGGGACAGAGACCAACCCCAACTTAAAGCCTTCCAGCATTAATCTAGCGCTGATAGTAGATGCCTATCATGAGTTTGAGTATCCCAGAGAAATGATGCAGGCGATCGTTCAGGCACTTAAACCCGACGGTCGGGTCGTGCTGGTTGAGTATCGGGGTGAGAACCCATTTGTTCCTATCAAGGCGTTGCACAAGATGACCCAAAAGCAGGTTTGTAAGGAAATGGCAGTGGTAGGATTATCTCTCCAGGAATCCAAAAATCTCTTGCCGCAACAACATGTCATGGTATTTGGTAAGGAGGGATGAGGCATGAACTTCCCCAGCTTGCCCTAAAATCCCTGGCACCCAATGCCAATGGCTATTGCCCCAAGGGCCAGGTTGTCCAGAGGAAGACGATTACCGTTGCGATCGCCAGTACTCCTTGAATTAGGTTGCCAACAACCGTCCCTACCATAATCCCCAGGGCTGCCTTTGCTGCTAGTTTCAGATCACGTCGATATAAAAACTCGCCAATCAATGCTCCTAATAAAGGTCCTAAAATGATGCCAAAAAGTGGACCTCCAACAGGCAACGCTGGCAGTAGTCCCAGAATTCCAACTACTAAACCTACCATTGCCCCAATTTGTCCCCACTTGCTAGCTCCCGCTTGCTTCGCCCCTAAATAGGTCGCTAGAAAATCAATCCCAACACTTAGCAATAGAAAGATAACCGCAACGGTGAGGGCAATGCCAACGCTACTAAAGCCCTTCACCCCTCCCCAGACGAGAATTGCTGCTGCAATTAAGCTAATCCCAGGAATCGCGGGCACAACCGCACCCACGATTCCGACCACCATTACGGCGACCAGTAACCAGTAGAGCCAGAGAAGATTTTCCATGAACAGATAATAGGGGTCGAATGCTGTAGGGGCACTATCGAGGCGTCCTTAAAGAGACGTCCTTAAAGAGACGTCCTTAAAAGAGGCGTCTTTATACAATGCTATCTACAGATAGGAAATGCAACCCATCTCTCTTCATCTGAATCTATTCATTCCCCTGGCTGAGGCTGTTTTCCAGCTTGTCAGCGATCGCCCCAATCCATTTTTCATCCTGACGAGTATAGCTACGGGGAGCATTGGCTCCTAAAATCAATGCTCCCCGGTTACCAATGGGTTGGCAGATAAGTCCCTGGGTATTCTCCGGCAGGTAGTCAAATTCAACCCGTCCCGGATAGAGCGTTAGCCCGACCAAATAGACGGGCTTTTGCTTTTCCAGCACCCGTTGCAAAATGGGGCCCGATTTGATGTCCTGCTTCTTTGCCAAAATTCCTCGCCGTAGCAGCACTTTGCCGTCATACCAGACGATCAGCGATCGGGTTACAGTATTGGTCAACAGGAGATGGGAGGCCCAGGCAAGTTCGGTTTTCACTGCGTCGGGCAATTCTGGTTCCAACTCAAATCCCTCTTCGCCGATCAACGCCACACTTTCAGGCGGGCGAGGTTGCACCTGTTGCCAGAGCAAACCCGTTAGAATCAGGACGGCGCTTAAAATCACCCCCAGGGCGTCTGAGCGTGCCTGAGACTCTGTTAAATCAGGCGTCAGTAACCGATTCGCTAGCAGTAAGCAGCCGGCGACCGCACCGACCGCGATCGGAAGCAACCGTAAAACCCAATTGGGGTCAGATTTCGTGAGACCCATCTTGCTTACCTCCTACCCTGCAACCCCTTACCCCATCCTTCCATACCGCTTCCCCCTTTCCTGGTGTATAAAATTCATGATGACCCATTTTCTATCTGGCATTGTTAGAGGAGGCAGGATTGCTGGAACTCTTTAGTTCAGGTTTGGTTTCTCTCTGGCTAACGATGGCGGGAGTCCCCGATCCGGTGCAGTCGATTAGTCGCGTGACGGATCAGCAGACGCCCTGGGCGGTGTTGCCAGGTAATCCTGATCCGGTTACCCAGACGCTCCTTGAGCAATATCTGCAACGGCTCTCCAGAGCGGGCCTGGTTGAAACGGGACAAGGCGTTTGGCTTCAGGCTGGCTCTACATTTCTTGCCAGTAACCAGGGCACCACTCCTCTGCCAGCCGCTTCCCTGACCAAGGTGGCAACGTCCCTGGCATCTCTCCAAACCTGGGGGAAGGATCACCATTTTGAAACTGGGATTAGCGCCACAGGGCCAGTGCGGGATGGCGTATTAGAGGGAGATCTGGTAGTTCAGGGTGGGGGTGACCCCCTGATGGTCTGGGAGGAGGTATTTGCGATCGGGAATGACCTGAATCGGTTGGGCATCCGCAAAGTAACGGGCAACTTGATCATCACGGGCAATTTCCTGATGAATTTTGAACCCCTGCCCCAGAAGGCGGGAGAGTTGTTTAAGCAAGCATTAAACTCAAAAAACTGGTCTGGGGAAGCTGAGTACCAATTTCAAACCCTTTCTAAGGGAACCGCCCGCCCCCAGGTAGAGATCGCTGGCGGCGTTCACGTGGTTACCTACGGAACCGATTTGCTACCGCAGCAAACACCATTATTGCGGCATCGCTCCTTGCCGCTGTTTCACATGCTGAAGCTGATGAACATCTATAGCAATAATGTGATTGCTGAATCGCTGGCAAATTCCCTCGGTGGTGCTGGCATGGTTGCTCAAAAAGCTGCCCTGGCGGCGGGCGTCCCTCCCCAGGAAATTCTGCTGAAAAATGGATCTGGCTTAGGTGTTGAAAAT
>JBAUTA010000183.1:0-13651 GCA_049581985.1 Kovacikia sp. | reverse complement strand
AACGTTTTGGGTTGAGGTGACAAGGGCTGAGGAAAAACTCATAATGCTCAGCGTTGGAGGACAGATTTCGTATTAAGTCTAGAAGGTTTTGTCCAATTATTGCTGTTCAGTGCATTAATGGAAGTGTCAAATGGAAAAAGGGAACCAGTTTTTTGGGAGTGCGGGCAGCACTCCCAAAAAACTATCCTGAAAACTATCCTGAAAGCATCCAGGCGATAATGGTTTTGTGCCAGAGCGAGTTAGTGAATTGTGATGTTGCCAAATTATACGGTCCGCGAAAGCCGCCGGGCGAAGCATGTTTCCCTCAAAATTTCGATGGCGGGGAGTCTCGAAATTATTGTTCCCCCAGGCTTCGATCAAAAGCACATCCCCGATATTTTGCAGCGCAAACAGCCCTGGATTGACCGGATTATCCAGCGCATGCAGGATCGGCAGGCACTTGCTGGAGTAGAAACATCAGAAGCCTTACCACAACAGATTTTGCTGCGGGCGATCGCTGAAATCTGGCAGGTTGAATATCACACGACTCCCCTACCTGGGATTCGAGTGACGGAGCAACCCAGCTTCAAGCTGGCTCTATTTGGGAATATAGATGACCAGGAGACCTGTAAGATTGCTTTACAGCGGTGGGTGAGCCGTAAAGCCCATGGACACCTGGTTCCCTGGCTTAAAAGTGTAAGCAAAGAACTGAGACTGCCCTTTGAGCAAACCCTGATCCGCAAGCAAAAAACCCGTTGGGGAAGCTGTTCTAGTTCAAAGACAATTAGCATCAACTGTAAATTGCTGTTTCTTCCCAACAATTTAGTCCGCTATGTCTTTATTCACGAACTCTGTCATACCGTTCACCTGAACCATTCTTCCAGGTTTTGGAATTTAGTGGGCAAATACGAACCCTATTATCAGCAGATCGATAACAGCCTGCGAGATGCCCGCTGCTACGTACCCTTGTGGATGGAGGAATAATGCCTTCCTGGCGATCATCCCTGGCCCGGGCGCTGCATCGCAACCGCTCCCTTGCTGATTCCCGGTATTTGCAATTGGCTACGATGCGGGCTGACGGTCGTCCTGCCAACCGGACTGTGGTGTTTCGGGGGTTTGTTGATGGCACAGATGAGCTTAAATTTGTGACCGATCGCCGCAGCGAAAAAGTTGACCAGATTAGGCAAGCTGCCTGGGGAGAGGCCTGCTGGTACTTCTCAAAAACCCGTGAACAATTTCGGATTGCTGGTACGTTGGTCCTGGTCGAGGAGAATTCTACTGATTTAGCGCTGCAACAAGCCAGACAAAATTCGTGGCAGGAACTTTCGGATGCGGCCCGTTCCCAATTTGTCTGGGCCTATCCGGGTAAACCCAGGGTCAGGCAGGAGGATTTTGATCTAGCACCTCCAGACCCGATCGAACCTCTCCCCCATTTTTGCCTGCTGCTCCTCAGACCCGACCATGTAGATCACCTGGAATTGCGAGGCAATCCTCAAAATCGTTGGATCTATACGAGACCCGATCAGACGTGGTTGGTCGAGGAAGTTAATCCATAGTTCCCTATCCTTTCTCAAAAAGATTTTCTGGCCCTACTCTAAATCCCCGAGCCATCCAGGAATTCTTCAATTACTTTGTCCCGAATGCGGCAAAGGCGGGTATGGTCAGTCGCCTGAGTGTCAGGATTGGCTGAATCAAAGAAGGCTGGCGCTTCAGAGGCGGAACTCTCAACAAAAGCAGGAACCAGGGCGAAGGATTCCTGAAGAGAATGCTTTGATTGAAGAATTTTTATTTCCTGCTCTAAAGATTCGATTCGGTCTACCAGTGCCCGAATCACCTGCGCTTCTGAGTCAGGGAGCAGCCCATGCTCTAGCGGGTCAACTCGTTCACCCGATCGGTAAACAATCCGACCAGGGACACCTACCACCGTGCAATCTGATGGCACATCCCGCAGCACAACTGAGCCAGCACCGATACGCACATTGTTGCCAATCATAAGATTGCCCAACACCTTGGCACCCGCCCCAACCACCACGTTTTCGCCTAAGGTTGGATGCCGTTTACCGCTTTCTTTGCCCGTACCGCCCAGGGTCACTCCCTGGTAGATCAGCACGTAATCTCCCACGATCGCCGTTTCTCCAATCACAACACCCATGCCGTGATCAATAAAAACACCCCGACCAATGCGTGCCCCTGGATGGATTTCGATTCCTGTCAAGAAGCGGGCAACATGGGAAATCAAACGAGGCACGAAAGGGATGCCCAACGTATATAACCCGTGGGCAAAGCGATGGGACAGGAGCGCTTGCAAACCGGGATAACAGAACAGAACTTCTAACCAGCTACGGGCAGCCGGGTCACGCTCAAAGATGATGCGGAAGTCAGCAACAAGGGAAGATAGCACGGGGTTCTTTAACAGAATTCACCACTGTCCATCTTAGCGCCTGAGGGTTTGTGCTGGTGAGGGGAATGGGATGGATAAATGACAAATAACGTGTTTGTTGGGCAAGAGCGGGGGAGAAAGACGGGGCGCGCATTATACTCTTACTGCATCCTGTCAATCGTGCGGTATTGAATTGCTTCCGCAACGTGGTGGGGTTGCAGGTTTTCGTCACCTGTTAAGTCCGCGATCGTGCGAGCAACCTTGAGAATGCGATCGCTGGCCCGCACCGATAATCCCAATTTGCGGATGGCTCCTTCTAATAGATTGCGACTGGCATCATCCAGTTTGCACCACTGTCTGAGTTGGGGGCTTTTCATCTCAGCATTGCAGCGGAGGGAAGTCTCTTTGAACCGGACACGAGCCCGATCGCGGGCAGATTGCACCCGTTCCCGCACGATTGCTGATTCTTCGCCAGTCGGTTGTTGGGTAATTTCCTCTGGCTTCAGCCGATTAACTCCAACCTGCAAATCAATTCGGTCCATGAGTGGTCCCGACAAGCGTGCCCAGTACTGCTCTCTGGCTCTGGGTGAGCAGGTACAGGGTTGCACCGTATCGCCAAAATAGCCGCAGGGACAGGGATTGGTGCTAGCAACTAAGGTAAATTGAGCTGGGAAGGTGACAGATTGGCGGGTACGGGAAATCGTGACGTTTCCATCCTCCAGGGGTTGGCGCAGAAACTCAAGTACATCCCGCTTAAATTCAGTCAATTCGTCCAGAAACAAAATTCCTCTATGGGCCAGGGAAATCTCGCCGGGTCTAGGAAAACTGCCACCGCCTACCAGTGAGGGACCGGACGCGGAGTGATGGGGGCTGCGGAAAGGACGGATGGCAACCAGGGAACCTTTGTCCTTTAACAATCCAGCGACGGAATGGATTTGGGTAACATCTAACGCTTCCTCGAACGTTAAGGGGGGCAATATGCCGGGCAACCTCCGTGCCAGCATCGTTTTACCACTACCGGGGGGACCCACGAAGATCAGATTATGTCCACCCGATGCCGCAATTTACAGCGCCCGTCGCGCGTGGGCCTGTCCTTTGACATCCCGCAGGTCTGGTTCTGTAAAACGGGTTCGATCCAGTTCCTCCAGGCCATCAACTTGAGCTGCAACATAGTTTCCTGGAGCTCCCAGGAAATCGCCTACTTCAGAGAGATGCTTGAAGCCAAATACCTGCAATCCTTTAACCACCGCAGCTTCACGGGCATTGTCAGCGGGCACTACTAACCCAGAAATGCCAAGACGTTTGGCGGCAGCAGCGATCGCCAGTACTCCCGCCACCGGACGCAAGCCCCCATCCAGTGACACTTCTCCAAGAAACAGATAATTGTCCAACAGATCCGTATTTGCTTGCTCTGACGCTGCCAGAATGCCTACACTAATTGGCAAATCAAAACTGGGGCCTTCCTTCCTTAAATCAGCAGGAGTCAGATTCACAACGATTTTTCGCATGGGAAATGCGTAGCCCGCATTTTTCAGGGCCGTTCTGACTCGCTCCTTTGACTCCTGTACTTCTTGTGAAGGTAATCCAACGACAACGATTCCGGGAAGTCCGCCTGCGATATCAACCTCGACACCGACTTTAACCGCATCGATTCCAACTAATGAGGCACTCCAAACTCTAGCAAGCATATTTTTTTGTGATCGATGTTAACTAGTAGAGTGCCCAAGGCCATCTATCTGCCAACATCGATCACAAAACCCCTGGTGATTTAACGCCCCACTGTCGGGTTTGGCCTGCCCATGCGCCGTAACCAGCGGAAATGGGAGACAATTCCTGCCCAAACCGATGGATGTTCAATATATTGGACGCCATACTCCTGGCAAGTTTGCTCAACTAACCTGGCGATAATCGGGTAATTGACATGACAAATCCGAGGAAAAAGGTGATGTTCAACCTGGAAGTTGAGGCCACCAAGGAACCAGGAAATGGCAAGATTATGCCGGGCAAAATTCACCGTCGTTTCTGACTGATGAATTGCCCAGGGGTTAGCTATCCGTCCGCTATCTTCCTGGGGAAGCGGAAAGTCTGCTTCCTCAACCGCATGGGCTAGCTGAAACACAACGCTGAGAAGCAACCCCAGAACGAGCACGGTTAGCCCGTAGAAGGCCAGAACCACCCAGACAGGGTGAAACAGCAGAGGAATGCCAAAAGCCAGGGTAAAGAAAGATGCTTTGCCGCAGAGAAAGATGACCAGGTTCCAACCCTGAGGCCGGGGATAGGAATGTTCCCCTATTCGCCCGGTAATGACATTGCGAAAATCATCGTAAAGCTGCCACCGAACTGCTATTAGCCCATACAGTAACCAGAGGTAGTAGTGTTGCCATCGATGAAATGGAAACCACTGCTGATGGGGGGTTAGCCGACCAAAAACGCCAATATCAAGATCGGTGTCATGACCTGTAATGTTGACATAGGTGTGATGGTACACAGCATGTTTCCAATGCCAGTTGTAGGAACTACCGCCGATTAATTCGATCGTCATTCCAGCCAGTTTATTAACCCAGGGTAAGTTGGAGTAGGCCTGATGCCCTCCATCGTGTTGGATATTAAACCCAATACCCGCCATTACCACACCCAACAGAACAGACAACGGCAGCGCTTGCCACCAGGTTTGGGCAAAAAACACTAACAGTACATACAGCGCGATCAGGCTGAAAAGCAGGATAGCTGTCTTCACATACATGCGGAGGCAATCTCGTTTTGCTTGCCCCGTAGTTTCAAAATATTTATCGACACGATGCCGTAGCTCAACCTGAAACGTATTGTCGCCACTGAATTTTAGCTTTTTATCAGAGGTTACAAACAGGTAGGCAGGTTGCCCAGAAATCGTTTGATGTTCTTGTTTCTGAATCACGGCACCCTCTGCACGAAACTGACGGAATATAAGGGATGCTGAAGTCCATAAAGATGGGAACACGGTAGGGAAACACCGTGGGGAGCAGATAGTTCTCCACAGAGAATATCAAAGCCTTCCCGTAATCTGTGCTCTTGTTGAAAGTTAGCCAAAGCGGCATCAGCCCGTATGCTACAAACCCAAAAGAATATATCACGAAGCGGGCTGCATTTTTTTTGGAGAAAGTTCTTTCTATACTTTCGGTTATCGCCAGGGTCTTTGCTCGACTGCTAAGTCGTTACGATTAAAGTTGTTGGTTGAAGTTATTGATATAGGCTCGCCATGCTATGTGGCTGGCGTCATTAAACTAAAGATGCCAGTGGGGATGGAGGGGATGAAACCTTTTGCCTGAGGGCACAGCCCCAAACCCCTGCTTACCATTAATCAGGCCGACCTACTGATAGGCAAGATAGGCAAGATCAGGATTGCCAGGTTAATTAGGATTTGCGGTCGGGAACTCACCGTAAATCCTCGGTGAATCAATTCTCGATGAGTTTAGGAAGGGAGATTTTCTGATGATTCAGCCCCATATTATTGTTTTTGGCAGTATCAACATGGATTTAGTTGCCAAAACCCCCCGCTTGCCAATTCCTGGGGAAACTCTCCTGGGGCACAGTTTTTCTACTGCTCCGGGAGGCAAAGGTGCTAATCAAGCAGTTGCCGTTGCCCGTCTTGGAGTTCCGACCTGGATGATTGGACGGGTCGGCGGAGACGGATTTGGCGCGGATCTATTGGCGGGTCTTCAAAAGGCGGGAGTCAATACGGAACAGGTGTCGGTTGATCAGTCTAGCCATTCAGGGGTGGCCATGATTGCAGTGGACGATCGGAGCGAAAATCATATCATTGTCATTCCGGGGGCAAATGGGCGGGTGGATGAAACGGACATTAATCGGTTAATTGACCAACTCCCCGGTGCGATCGCCCTCCTCTTGCAATTTGAAATTCCTCTATCGGTAGTCTACTTAGCCGCTCAAGCAGCCCACAAAGCGGGGGTGCGGGTGATTCTTGATCCGGCTCCGGCCAGTTCTGAGGTGCCTGCTGAGCTATATGCGCTCGTAGATATCATGACCCCGAATGCCGTCGAAGCCGAACAATTGGTTGGATTTCGAATCAATGATTTAGAAACAGCCGCTCAAGCCGCAACGGTCCTGCGCCAGCGAGGAGTCAAGACGGCAATTATTAAGCTAGGTTCAAAGGGTGTATTTTGCGCGACCGGAGAGGAGGCTTTCTTTATTCCTGCTTTTCAGGTTGAAGCGGTCGATACGGTTGCTGCCGGAGACTCTTTTAACGGGGGGCTGGCAACTGCCTTAGCCGAGGGGCATTCTATTCAGCAAGCAGTGACCTGGGGAGCCGCTGCTGGAGCGTTGGCGGCCACAAAAGCCGGGGCGCAATCTTCACTGCCCGATCGCACCACCTTTGACGCCTTTCTCAAATCCCATGCCCCCCTCCTCCGCTAATTTCCTCTTCTAAGAGAAATCTGTTTGAGTGAGTAATTGATCCAACGTTAAATTGAGAAGTCGATCGCAGGGGACTTGAGCCAGGGTAGAGTGATCTTCTTGCTCAAGCCTTAATCGCGCTTTGATATGGGGGAGAAGCACTTGCCACTCTGGCGGACTCAAAGCCTGCAAAAGCGTGATTTCGGGTGCATGAACTGGATCAATACCCCCCTCATTTGCCATAAGCAATTGCAGAATAATGTTACCAATGACTTCATTCAAGTCCTGAAGTAGGGTCGCTGATCCATTGGCAGTGCTGATCAGGAGATTTAGCCGCTGTCCATCCGGGCGCATCAATAGAATCCGAATAATCGCTGCCAGGGAGTCATAAATCTGGGACTCCAATTGTTGCCAGTCTGGGAATACAATCAGGTTAATCTCTCGGAGATTTAATCCATCCAAAAATGCTTGAGAGGCAGGAGCCTGAAACTTTTGTAAACCGGTCGCCAGGTTGATTGTTTTATCCAGTAATAACTGTCCCACCTGTTCTGTTTCACGATCGTTCATCAGGTGGAGGGCAATATCTAACGCAAAACCAGTCTTCCCGTCTAACAGTGCAAACATCCAAAGACTGACATATTGACGTAGATCGGAATTAACTGATTGAAGATGCTCAATCGTTCTGAGATATCTTGCCTCAATTGCCGTAGGACTTCCAGGCAATAGATCAAAGTTTATTGGCTGTTTATTCTGAAACTGTCCAACTTTGCCAGATAATCTATTCCGTGTGCTTTGCATAATTCTGGGAAAGTTTTGGACGCTCAGATTTGCCAGCCAAAATCCTTCTTCTAGCAGTGCTTTATGGGCCTCATCAAATGTGTTTTCTCCCTCATAAAAAGGAATAAAGCCGGGTTCAATGTCAACCGCTAAGAGGTGATTTCGTACGGTTTGATCGATGCTGAGAAATATATCTAAATCTTTACCTTGAGAATCTAGCTTGAGCCAGTCAATTCCATGAATTTGCAAATCCTGAATCACTTGATTCAGGCTGGTAGCTGGCAGCTCAACACAGGTTTCAATCTCAAATAATTCCGTAAAACCGTAGCGTTTACAATTATCAAGATTTGGCTTGAGTAAACTTGAGCAGTATGGAGATGAGGTCAGGAAAAACTTGACTTTGCTAGAGTCATTGTCAGTAATTGCTTTGTTGACGAGAATGAATCGCTTGAAATCGGAGGAACGATTCTCCTTTAACTCTCGCAAATCTGGGTCAAAGCCAATGTAGACGGAAAAAGGGGCGAGCTCCTGCCAAATTGGCGCTGGATCCCCGGATGCGCCGACATCAACTAAAACAAGGTTCTTCTCATCGAAAATAGAAAGTGTAGATAATAATTCATGGAACATTGATTTTATCTTTGTAATCTAAAAAAATAGATAATCTAAGAAAATAGGGGCTGCTTAAGGGCTGGCGCAGGCTTATCTAGTAAGGGCTTTAAGTAAAACTAATTCGGAGAATGGATAAATCATCATCCAACGTGTCTTTGGGATTCCGGGTCTTAATCTGTTCCAGAACGTAATCAAGGCCGATCCGATCGATCTTTTTCTGATCGTTTAGCAGGAGTTCGGCAAAGGCTTCTAATCCCCAAACATTACCATCCGGTTGAAGAATTTCGTAGACTCCATCGCTAAAAATGTAGAGGGTGCTGGGCGCGGTGATTTCGCAACTCTGGTTGATAAACCGGGTATCGGGCAGCATCCCAATTGGCATACTGGAGGTTCTGAGCTGTTTTAACAGAACTTCTCCCTGCGCGGATTTAGAAAGCAGGATGGCAGGCGGATGCCCCGCCGTGGAATAAACCAGACTCTGCTTTGCCTGGTTGTAAACGCCGTACCAGATGGTAAAAAACTTGTCGTTCTGACTATCCATCTGGAAGGCCTCATTCAGCGCCCGTAAAACGAGGTTTGGCTGATAGAAATTAACCCCATCCATCGACTGCGATCGCAGCATGTTGAGCACGGAGATGGAAGGGAGGGCGGCTCCCAGACCGTGGCCGGACACATCCAGTAGATAAATTGCCAGGTAATCGGGGTCGAGCCAGTAATAGTCGAAACAGTCCCCTCCGAGCTGCCGGGAGGGGACGAAGCGGGAGTCGATCGTGATTTTGCCCTTCAGGGGAGGGGGTAGGAGCGATCGCACATACTCCGCTGCTTCAATCAACTCCGATTCCAACATTTGCTTTTGAGCTTGCAAATCCTGATTCACCTGGTGCAGTCTCAATCCTGCCTTTACCCTTGCCCGCAACTCATCCAGTTCAACAGGCTTGCAGAGAAAATCATCGGCCCCATTGTCTAATCCATAAACCCGATCTTGAATCGAGACGCGAGAAGTGAGCAAAATAAAGAATGAGGTAGACAGATCTGGATCAGCTTTGATCCGGCGGCATACCTCTAAACCATCCATCTGTGGCATCATCCAATCACAGATGATCACAGCGGGCTGAAACTCTTTAGCCCTTTTTACGCCCTCCACGCCATTGTTTGCGATCGTTACGTCATGCCCCTGCGCGTTCAGTAGTTTTTTGAGAACTATTTGGATAGCCGGATCGTCATCAATAACTAGGATTTTGGGCATAGCGCAGAAACGAATATACTGGTTCCCAGATTCTCAATTGAGGAATTTTTCACCGTTGCAGCCAATCCACCGAGCCTATCTTCAAGTTAATACAGACCTTAATGCCCTGACTGAAGTTCTTTCGTGGTTTGACCAGTTTAACGATCCTCCGATTTCTTATCAAACCTGGCTTCAATGTCAGCTTGCCCTTGCGGAAGGCTTCACAAATGCGGTTCGTCATGCTCACCAGGGGCAACCTGTTGAGCTACCGATCGACATTGAAGTCGTCGTATGGGCTGAGCAGCTAGAAATGAGAATTTGGGATCAGGGAGAACCGTTTAACCTATTGCAAAAGCTGGATAGCTTGCCGCAGGAAATGGATAGCGATGCCGAGGGCGGACGGGGTTTAAAGTTGATGCAGCGAATTGCAGACTCCTTGAGCTACATCCGGACTTCAGACAATCGCAATTGTCTGCTTATTATAAAGCACTACTCAGAATCCCAAGGTCTGGAAGTATCAGTTTAATCCTTCTTGGGAAAACAAATACGCCTTAGTTTCAGGGTTCAGTGCTGCCTACCGAGTTCACGGTGTTCTACCCATCCTCTGCCCTCCACGCTCCGTCCTCCAGTCTCCGCCCTTGGTCTTTCATCCTCTACCCTCCCTGCTGCATTCTGATGATCTCCGCTCCTTCAAAAACCTCTGGACTTCGCTCAAGCAAATGGTGAGAGATCCAAAGAGGACTTCTGCATCCTGTAAGTGCTGCTGACGGGCCTGTTGCTCTAGCCTATCGGCAGCAGCTCGGGGCAGTTTCAAGCCGATATTGGCACTGGCACCCTTGATCTGATGGGCCGCATGTTCCAGTTTGCGAAAGTCCTGCCCGACGATCGCCGCCGCAATTTCTACTAGAGACTTTTCGGCATCTTTAACAAACGTCTGAAGCAATTCCAGCTCAAACTCTTCACTTCCATCGGAAATCTGATGGAGTTGCTCCCAGTCAATATCCAGGGTGAGCGGAGAGGAGGAGGGAAGCAGCAGTTGGGGAGGGATTACATTGTTAATGACCCGAGTTCGGTCAGATCCAGCCGTGCCTGATTGATCCTTCGCTGCCAAAATGACCTCGCCCCAATCTGCCAACTTGGCAGCCAGTTTCTCTTTTGAAGTTGGCTTGCTCAAGTAATCATCCATGCCAGCATCCATGCAGCGTTCCCGGTCTTCCCTCATGGCATTTGCTGTCAATGCAATGATGATCGGATAGTGACTTTTTTCCTTCTGGGAGCGAATTGCTTGCGCCGTATTGTACCCATCTAATACAGGCATCTGGCAATCCATCAAAATCAAATCATAGGAAATTTGAGCCATCATCTGGAGCGCTTCCTGCCCATTTGCGGCCACATCAGCTTTATAGCCCAAATTTTCTAGCTGTTTCAGGGTCACCTTCTGATTGACGGCATTATCTTCTACCAATAGTATTTTTAGTTTGGGAAATATGGGGGCTAGATCCAGTGAGGGTTTTTGGGGAATGATGGCTGCCGGAATTTGCGAGTTATCCCCAGTTCGGTTCTGGCCTAGGGGTTCCTCCTTCAGGACTACCCGTTCTCGACGTTTTGGCGCTTGCGTTGGAGGAGCCTTGATGGAGTGAACAGCCTGTTCCTGGAACTGGAGCAGGTCTTTGGCTAAGGGAGGTGTTGGAGTTTGCGCCACCGTATTGATGATGCAATCTAGCAAGCGGGACTGCTTCACAGGTTTGACCAGATAGGCCGCAAATCCTAACTTCATAACCCGTCTGGCACTGCCCCGTTGGTGCAGGGAAGTCATCATAATTAAACGGGTGCCTGCCAGCAACGGATCTGCCACAATTTGACTACCCAGCGTTTCTCCATCGATCTCTGGCATTTGCATGTCCAAAATTACCAGGTCATAGGGAACGCCTTCGCTTGCCTGTTCTCGCAGCAGCGTTAGGGCGGTGGTTGCACTGTCTGCCTCGTTCACCTGCATGCCCCAGAAGGAAACCTGATAGCGCAGGATTTTACGGTTGGTTGCATTGTCATCGACAATCAGCAACTTTAAGTAGTTTAAGGTCTGAGCCAGGGAAAGCCATTGCGGTTCGGTGGAGATGCTGGGTGCTTGTTTATTCAGGGTGAGGGTAAACCAGAATCGGGAGCCCTGTCCTTTCCCACTCTCAACGCCAATTTCTCCTCCCATGAGTTCAACAAGCTGTTTGGAAATTGCCAGACCTAAGCCTGTGCCCCCATAGCGACGGGTTGTGGAGGCATCGACCTGAGAGAAGGGTTTAAATAGTTTCTCCTGATCTTCCAGGGGAACACCAATGCCCGTATCCGCGATCGAGAAGTGAACTTTTGCCGTTGTAGCTGTTTCCGACTTGAGCGCTGCCTGAATCACAACTTCGCCCGCACTGGTAAATTTGATCGCATTGCTCACGAGATTAGTCAGAATTTGCCGAATCCGGCTGATATCTCCCCGCAGTTGGGTGGGAAGATTTCGGTAAACCAGGGTTGCCAGTTCTAGCCCCTTGGCATGGGCAGCGGGGGCCAACAGGTCAGCAATTTCTTCGATGCAGGCGTTCAGGTTGAAGTCGAGCGTTTCCAGTTCCATCTCCCCTGCTTCCAGCTTGGAAAAATCCAGAATTTGGTTAATCAGGGTGAGCAGCGTTTCTCCGCTAGTGTGAATGGTCTGAACAAAATCCTGTTGTTCGGGGTTAAGGTCTGTGTCCATGAGCAGGCCAGTCATGCCTAGAACTGCATTCATGGGGGTGCGAATTTCATGGCTCATGGTTGCCAGAAAGATGCTTTTCATCTGGGAGGCTTGTTCAGCTTGACTACGAGCCTGTTCCAGTGCCACGTTGTGTTGCATCAGCAGTTGCCGTTGCTGGGTTTCGCGTTCTAATAGATGGGACTGGGCGATCGCAATTCCCACCTGATCCGCCAGTTGGGTTAAAAACTCAATTTCAAATGTGCGCCAGTTCCTTGGGCCCGAACATTGGTGCGCAATTAGCAGCCCCCACAATTCAGGTCTACCGGTTGCAACTCGACCCTGAACAATGGGAACAACCAGGCCCGCTTTAACTTGCAATTGTGTCAGCATGTCTCGATGACAGGGAGTCAGGTTTGACTGATCGACCAGGTCGATCACCAGGGTTTTGCCCCGATAGTATTGCTGCCACTGTCCTTCTTTAAAGCAGGTGTCCTGAATGACCAATCCCAACGTGGGGAGCCATTCAGGCTCCACAGACTCCACAACGACGGTGCCATCCCAATCGGGATGAAAGCGGTAAATGATAACCCGGTCTGCCTGGAGAAATTGGCGCACTTCAGCAACCGTGGTATTGAGAATTTCATCCAGCTTGAGGGACTGGCGAATTCGCAGGGCGATCGCAGTCAGGAGATAGGCTCGATGGTTCTGGCTATTTAATTCTTCCTCGACCAGGCGTCTTTGGGTTAGATCTCGAACGATGACTAACACCTCATCTTCTCCACTGACCACGATCCGGGCTTCCTCGTACCGCATCTGATCCTGGATTTGAAGCTGATATTCATGGAACTGGGTTTCGCCTGTTTGCAAGGCCCGATCGATATAATAGGCACGCTGCTGGGCAAAATCTGGAGGTACTCCCTCCACATGGTTTTTGCCGATCAATTCTTCTAATGGCAGAAGGGTGACAAAATCTTTAGCAGGCTTCACATCCAGGTAGGTGCCATCCCGACTAATCCGCAACATCAAATCGGGAATCGCATTGACCAGGGCACGATGCCTGAACTCACTTTTTTGCAAAGCTTCTTCAATCTGCTTGCGGTTGCTGATGTCGCTAAAAGTGCAAATGACCTGCCGCAGGTTGCCATCGGGTGAAAATTGGGGATCGGCGTTGACCAGAAGCCAGACCAAATTATTGTACTTAGGTCGATGGACGCCTATTACAACGTTATGAACCGAGCATCGGGTTGAGATCGCCTGAGGCACAGGATGGTTTTCCCTGGGAAAGGGAGAACCATCTTCATGAATGAAGCACCAATCTGGATCAAATATGGTCTTGCCTAACAGTTGGTGTCTGTCCAACCCCAGCAAATCTAAAGCTGCCTGGTTACATAGCAAAATTTCAGTTTCTGGCCCCTGCAGGACGACCCCAACCTGAAGCTTTTGGATCAGGTCATGGAGAGTTTCCTGACTGGTTTGCAGGGCTGCTTCGGTCTGGTGGCACTCTAATTTAGCTCCCATCAACGTTGTCAGACTGTGCCGCAGTTCTAACTGGCTGATAACCTGACGGCTCAGGTTGTGC
>JBAUTA010000182.1:0-2106 GCA_049581985.1 Kovacikia sp. | reverse complement strand
TGCCTTAAGCCTTGAGGTTGCTGCTGTTATTGAGGAATCAGGACAAGTTAATTATGAACAGTCCAATGCTCCTCAAACTTTTGAATATGTTCCAAAAAATAGTGATGATTTCTATTCCTACTATGCTCGTCAAATGTCTAATGCCAGAGCTGAAATCTGGCTTACGAGTGATGGGTTTAATATGCAAAACTGTATGAGTGCCCAATATGCTCAAACCATGATTCAGGGAATGGCTCAAGCGTTAAAAAGGGGTGTAAATATTCATCGATTCCAAATGCTAAAGACAATGCACTTGAATTGGATTCCAGAGCTGAAAAAACTCAAGCAGCAATTTGAAAAGCATTATTTTATCTATGTTAATCCAGCGTTCGATACTATTGAAAATTTTTGCGTTATTGACCCAGGGACTCCCCACACTTTAACGGAAGCTATGTTTATAGCGATGGAACAACCCACAGGACAATATTCGGTTGCAGGTATAGCTACGTTTACACATGGAAATGAACTATGGTCTGATCAATTTCTTAAGCGATTTCAGATGATGCTTAACCAAGAGAACACGGTCAATCTTTCTCTAAACTCACTAGACCAGCTTTATGATGATCTTTTAATGGAACGAACTCAGAAAGTAGAACAATGGCTTCAAGCACATTATGCTTCTAGCTTGGAGGAATTAGCTAAAGGTTCAGGTATTTTCGATCAGGAGATACTAAGCCGATTCTACCAGGAGTTCCCTTCATGAAAAAAATATTGGTCATGTCTACTGGTGGGACGATCTCCCAAAAAGCAGAGGGTGGGCAAATGCGCATTGCTTACTCTAGTCGTGACCTCTTATCCAAAATTGACTCCATTGCAGAATTAGATTTTGTGGATGTTTCCCAGGCTGTCGGTGCGGAATTAAGGTTGGAACACCTCTTTGACATAAGAGACCTCGTGGTAGAGCGCTCCGATTGCGATGGATACTTGCTCATTAGTGGTACCGATAGCATGGAGGAAATTGCTTTCGGGCTTGACCTACTGCTAGAGCCGAAAAAGCCCTTCGTAATAACTGGTGCGGCGAAGCCCACCGATATCCCTGGCTATGACGGCGAAGCCAATCTCAGAGCGGCCCTTGCTGTTTTGGAATCACCAGAGGTTTCTACTTTGGGTGTGCTTGTTGTCATGAACGATAATGTTCACCCAGCCCGCTATCTGCGAAAACATGACTCAGCAATGATGGGGGAATTATTCCAGAGTCATCCTGGCCCAATTGCTCAAATTCGCAGTGGCAAACCTTTGTTTTATTACTGTGGCCTACCCCTAATGCAGCGCTTTGTAAAAGCTCAGCGGGAAAAGGCTAGCAACCGCGTGATGGTATGGACTATGACGGTGGACCCCATTCTTCCAGAAGCGCTGCTAGAGGGTCTTGATGGGTTGGTGCTGGCTGGCATGGGAACTGGATCGCTAGCTACATCGGTAGTCGAACTGCTAAGTCCAAAATGGACTTCCAAGATTCGTATTGTTCTAACTTCTCGGTGCGCAGTTGGATTGAATTTTGATGATTATTACTATCGCGGTAGTCTGGAGAAATACGAAAGCAAAGGTTTCCAGATTTTGGGATATGAGCAACTGAACCCGCTCCAGGCAAGACTAAAGCTCATTTTGGAGATGGCTTCACAGTTGTGATTTGGTTGACAGGTAAAGTAGGTTTTTAAGATGAGCGAACAGATGACTGAACAGACAGAGCGCATCTATCAGGCCATCGGCACAGTTGAGGGAATCCTTGAGCTATCAGATTCCCGTGCTCTCCTGCATATGGGCGAGACTTTTTTTCCGGTATTTGTCTCTTCGCTAGTCCTGAAGAAGCATATCCCAGGAGAGATACAGCGCTTTCGGGCGTATCCAAAGCTTTGGCAGGGTAAACCCAGCTTTCATCTTACCTGTGTGACGGAATCACCTGTCAGCCCCTTCGTGCTGAAGGGTTGTTGGCAGGACTATCTGGGGATGCCCTTCATAGTCATTTATACGACTTGGAAGGTTATCGGAGTTGAACCTCTGAGAGAATCATGAAGTCGTCAACGGACTCGCCAACTCTATGTATTGGCCGTTAGTGGGAATAACCTCATC
>JBAUTA010000181.1:0-2964 GCA_049581985.1 Kovacikia sp. | reverse complement strand
AATGGCCAAAAATGCCCTGGCGATCGCCCTTGACTGGAAAGTACTCAGCGATCAAGGCAGGCAGTTCGCTGGTGACATAGCTGTACATGCGGCAGTGCTGGCTCCATGGGGACTGAGTCGCATCCACATAAAAACCGGCACCTGTGCCAAAATCCCAATCATCATTTTCTCCTGGAATACCTGTATTTCGGGGGCTAGTATCCGGTGCGACCAGCATCACACCATATTTTGTTGCAAACTGCTGTGCCCCCGCTTTGGCGATGAAATTTTCCTCTGTGCAGGTTAAACCGGAGAGAAAATACAACACAGGAACCGATTCCGATTTTGCCTGGGGAGGTAAATAGACCGAAAATTTCATCTCACCGTTGCAAGTAGAGGATGAATGGGAATAAAAGCCAACGGTGCCGCCAAAGCAGAGGGATTGTTTAATCAGAACCGGGACCTGGGACATGGTGGGATTGGGGATTAGGAAGTTGTAGAAAATGGGCTGTAGGCAATTTCCAGAAAAGAACCTGCCTGGAAGAATAAACAAGTTGGAAACCTGTCCCTGCGACCCTGATGCTTTTGGATTATAAATTCATTATGAAGCCTGGAGGCTGCAAACTTCCAGGGATAAGGGCTTAAGACTATCTCTGAAATAGAGGTAAACCTTAGCTTGGGGGCATTTGAGGTTCCAGACTTGCCAATAAACGGACTAACGATAGAATTGGGGGTGGCTTAAACCAACTCTTGCAAGAAAGAATGTTTTTGGAGAATTCTTTCAACGTAGCCCGCCCTTATTCAATGTTGTAATTCAATCTGGTACAAAACGCCGATGCCTGTAGGATTCCCTGAATTTGTTGAAAACCCTGAGAATCGCTGCCCGGTGATTCTCTTGCTTGATACCTCTACTTCCATGGCAGGTCAGCCGATTCAAGAATTGAGTCGGGGAGTGGGGGTGTTTAAGGAAGATGTCCAACGGGACACAAAGGCATCCCTGAGTGTGGAAGTGGCGATCGTTACCTTTGGTCCAGTGCAGTTACTTCAGGACTTTGTGACGGTTGATCAACTGGTTCCTCCGCAACTGGAAGCGAATGGTTACACGCCCATGGGAGAGGCGATCGAGTACGCGATCGATCTTCTGCAAGGCCGCAAGGAAGTCTACAAAACTAATGGCATTCAGTACTATCGTCCCTGGATTTTCATGATTACGGACGGTGCGCCGACGGATAAGTGGCATAATGCTGCCCAGGAGATTCGGTTGGGAGAAGCCGATCGCAAATTCTGTTTCTTTGCGGTCGGTGTGGAAGGGGCAGACATGACGACATTAAGTAAAATTGCCCCTCCGGATCGTCCCCCCGCTAAGCTGAATGGTTTAGACTTCCAAGCCCTGTTTGTCTGGCTCAGTACTTCCATGAAGCGGGTATCCAGTGGCAAAGTGGGTGAAGCGATCGCCCTGCCGCCTGTTGGATGGGCACAGATTTCAAGCTAGAAGGAGATTCCGTGCCCTGGAAAACTATCGTCCGTTCAGTCATTGGAACCAGTCATTTACAGCAGCAACTTCCCTGTCAAGACTTTGGGGGCGATTTAATTTTAGGTGATGTGTTGATCGGTGCGGTTGCCGATGGGGCGGGTAGCGCTGCCCATTCTGATATTGGGGCTAAATTAGCCGTCAGGATTGTGCTTGAGTATTTGACCTTGACGGAAGCATGGCTGCAAAAACGTCAACAGTCCTGGCGATCGCTGCCGCACCCCCCTGCTCAAGACCTCACCAAAAAGCTATTTACAAAAATCGTCACTAAGGTCAATCTGGGTCTTCGAAAACAGGCAGAAAGCAGCGGTTACTCGGTTGATGATCTGGCGTGTACACTGCTGATATTTTTAGCAACCCCCCACTGGGTAGCGGCAATGCAAATTGGGGATGGATTTATTGTGGTGCGTTCTAAACGCAAGGATTACCAACTGCTTTTTCAGCCAGATAAAGGCGAATACGCCAATCAGACAACTTTTGTTACCTCAGCCAGTGCCCTGGCAGAAATGCAAATCTGCATCCTACCCAGCCATCCCACATTTATCTGTGCTTCAACCGATGCTCTCGAAAGAGTGGCTATTCGGATGAGCGACTGGACTGCCTTTTCTCCCTTCTTTAAACCATTCGAGGAATACCTGGTAGAAACCCCCCATCCCGAAAAAGACGACGAATATCTGATCAGCTTTCTGGAGTCCGATCGCCTCAATAGCCGCACCGATGATGATAAGACATTGTTGTTGGGGTTGTATAGCTAGCGGCCAGAAAGCAATCCAGAAATTAGAAGCCAGGGAAAAAATGAAGGATTCAGAATAAAACGTTCCTTCCCCCTTTTTTTTCTCCCCCTCTCCCCCTCTCCCCCTCTCTCTCCCCTTTTCCTTCCCCTTCCCCTTCTCTCCCATGCTCTCTTTCACGTGTGCCACCACAGGTCAGCCCATTTCCCTCACTCAACAGATCGCTAAAAGTGGTGAAGGGGAAGTTTGGAAAACAAGCTTGAACGGTTCTCTGGCAAAGATTTATAACTCAGCCGATCCTCGTCGCATTTGCAAGTTGGAGGTAATGATTGCCCATCCTCCTAAAGACCCGAATGCCGAGATCAACCACGTTTCCTTTGCCTGGCCCCAATCTTTGCTCAAAGATGTCAGCGGCAATGCGGTTGGCTTTTTGATGCCGGAAATTGGCAACAGCGTGCAACTGCTCGATGTTTACAATCCTCAGCGTCGCCAGAAAATGCTTCCTGGCTTTAGTTGGCTTTACCTGCATACCACGGCTATGAATATCGCCTCAATTATCTGGGCGATTCACCATGCCGGGTATGTCGTGGGCGATATTAAGTCAGAGAATATCCTCGTCAACAACTGCGCCTTGCCTGCCATAATCGACACTGATTCCTTTCAGGTGCGCCATCCCGTGACGGGTGAAATATATCCCTGTCTGGTTGGTTCAGAGGGGTTTAC
>JBAUTA010000180.1:0-3108 GCA_049581985.1 Kovacikia sp. | reverse complement strand
CACCCTGCACCCTGTCCTAACCAGTATGGCTACGGCTGTATATCAATTCGTCTGGAAGCGTAAAATCCGCTCGCATCCCAAATTCCAGAAAGTTTACTGGCACTCTTACCCGACGCCATCTTACTTAAGGATGGCTTTTAGCCCGTCAACCAATCGCCCAATGCCCTCTGCCGCTGCCTGCTTTTGCAGGGAACCGTAGGCAACACGCAGATAGCAACCCTCTTGAATCCCAAAAGTAGAGCCTGGAATGGCGGCAACCTGGTGTTCTCGAATCAGGCGTTCAACGAGTTGCAGGGAAGGTTGGTCGGTGTTCACTTTGAGAAGGAAATAAAACGCGCCTCCAGTTGGTGGAACGGTGCAGAGATGGCTGATTTGGCTGAGTTCGTGGAGCATTAATTGGCGAACTTCAGCGATCGCCGCCAGGCGTTTTCGACAGTAATCGACCCCCGCCTGCAACGCTCCCAGGGCAGCATACTGGGACACGACTGGAGGACAAATCACGTTGGTATCCTGAATTTTGATCACAGAGGCGAGCAAATGCGCCGGAATTACCATATAGCCAATGCGCCAACTGGCAAAGCCATAGGCCTTTGAAAGGGAATAAAGGGCGATGGTGAAGTCGCTGCTGTCGGGTAATGATGCGGGTGAAAAGTGCTGCACACCTTCATAGGTAAAGTATTCGTATGCCTCATCATGGAGGTGATAGATCCGATGGGTCCGGCAGATTTCGCTGACTTCCCGTAAAGCCGTCTCTGGATACACCGCCCCCGTTGGATTATTGGGCGAAATGGTGACAATCGCCCGGGTGCGCCCGGTAATTGCCTGTCGGATCGCCGTGGGGCAAAGTTGGTAATGATCGTCGGTGGCAACCACAACAGGGCGACATCCCGCGATCGCCACAGCCATCTCATGGTTGAAATAGTAGGGTCTTTGCAAAATAATTTCATCACCAGGATTGGTAATTGCCAAAATCGCATTCAGAAACCCCATGTTGCTGCCTGCGGTGACAACAATCTGGCGACGAGCGTTCAGTTCAATTCCGTTCTCGCCGTTTAGCTTTGTCTCAATTTGTTTGAGTAACGGAGGAATTCCCTGAACGGACTGATATTTGTGGTTTTCTGGATCCTTGAGGAATTGCGTAATTTGGTCGATTGCTTGCGGTGGCGGGCCATAGGACACCACCCCCTGTCCCAAAGAAATCGTACCTGGATGCTGACGAATCAATTCTGCCACCACGGGAATGATGGGAGACTGAACGGCCTGCATTCGAGTCAACCGGGAGAAATCTTCTTCCACTTACCTGCCAATCAGGGTAGCTTTTCCCAGGCTGCGGCAATAATTTCGCTGAGCCAACGGCGTTGTTGTATATCTAAGAGCGCATCATCCGCCAGAACTTCTGCCATCAAATCCTCTAACGATTGTCCCTGCGATCGGGCAACGGTAACGACTCCGGAGATCGCCGCGGCGATCAGTTCCTCACTCACAGGATTTTGCTGGAGCGCAACAACTTCTTGGGGATTCGCTGGAATAGGATAGTTCATGACGGACGTAATAATAAAAATGAGAAATGTGACGATGGATTATGAGAATGGTGTAACGTTTTTTTGACGAATGTGACCTGTAGTTTAGCGCATTCTAATCCCTCCTCAACCCTTTTTCCTCAGCCAATCATCGGAGTTTGTTCCTTAAATGAAGGAAATTTCTTATATCGAAGTTCCCACTCCCGCTACCGACTGTGTTAAATCATGGCTAAAGCAGGAATTCACGCCAGATATGGGTGAAAAAATCAGCACCAGCAGTGGGATTCGGGTGAAGTTCTGCAAAGCAACCCCGACAGCAATTCCCCTTACTGAAAACCCATCTGATTTATGTAACGAACTTTCAATATTTGTTTGGACTGTTCAGCGCACGACCTACCTGAAGGTTTTTCGCTGGGCAGACCAGCCCATTCCCCAGGAAGCGCAATTCCTTCAACGGTTGACCAGCGCGATTCGCGATCGCTTCCCCAACGCATACCCCCAGCCTCCCGCAATTGACCTATCCCATCAAACTATTTTTGATGCTCTGGCTGAGCAATATCCGCTGACGGTGAAGTATTTTCAAAAAATGCCCAATGGCGAGTCCGATCTGACCCGTGTCTACTGGTGGGAACAGCGCTGGCGAGAGGGGGTAAAGCATCCGCAGCAGCCCAAACAGGTTATTTTCAGAAAAGCTGGAGAGGAAGGAACCGGGGATGAATCTGGTCTCCCCTCTCCCCCCTCCCATTCTTCATCCTTCCAATATGACCTGATCTACATCGGCGGTGCCCTCGGCGTCATCCATGCGGCTGTCATGGCTCGCTTAGGCTATCGAGTCCTGCTGATCGAGCGCTTACCCTTTGGCAAAATGAACCGGGAGTGGAATATTTCCCGCAGTGAATTTCAAAATCTGATTAACCTGGGTTTGTTTACTCCCTCTGAATTTGAGAGTGTCATTGCCAGGGAGTACGTGGATGGGTTCCACAAATTCTTCGATGCCAACAATCCACCCCAGGCAAAGGCACCCATACTGCATACCCCGACTGTATTAAATGTGGGGTTGGATGCGGAGAAACTGTTGCGACTATGTGGTGAAAAGCTACGAGAAGCTGGGGGAACCATCTGGGACGAGACTGAGTTCATTCGAGCTGAGATTGATGCTCAACAGGTTGCGGTCCTGGGCAAGCATCTGCCTACCCAGGAGATTCGGGAAGCCACTGGGCGGTTGCTGGTAGATGCCATGGGTACGGCCTCTCCGATCGCCTGGCAACTGAATGGGGGACGGGCCTTTGATAGCGTCTGCCCAACCGTGGGGGCGGTGATTTCTAGCGGATTTGAGCCAGAAGTTTGGGATGCCTGCTATGGGGATGTGTTAAACAGCCACGGAGACATCTCGCGGGGGCGGCAATTGATTTGGGAACTGTTCCCAGCGGAGGGAAAGGAATTAACGTTCTATCTGTTCCATTACCATCAGGTGCATCCCGACAATCCCGGTTCGTTATTGGAAATGTATGAGGACTTTTTTACCATTCTGCCGGAGTATCGTCGCTGCAATCTGGATCAACTCGTCTGGAAGAAGCCAACCTTTGGC